>NZ_JBQQCE010000030.1:0-37631 GCF_052245645.1 Streptomyces sp. KR55
ACCGGGGAGGCCACGACGGCCACCAGGGCCCCGCCCGGGCCGAGTTCCGGCACCGGCACGTCGTCCAGGTGGATCGACTTACTGGGGTCCTTGTCGCGGGTGCTGAGGCCCGCGAACATCTCCGTCTCGTCCTTGTGCACGGTGATCGCGCGGTACGACTCGGGGAGGGGGAGAGCGGCGAAGTCGGCCGGCGTCGAGTCCGGCGACTGGATCGCGTCCAGGATGTCCTTCACGGTCACGGTGTTGCCTCCGGCGATACGCGCCCCGAGGGAAGGGCGCTGAGGGTTACGTCGGTGCTGCTGAGGGTTGGGGGTTGCCGTCGGTTCGGCGGGTGGTGCTGTTCGGCAGCGCTTTGTGGCGCGGGAGGTTGCCTGTGACGCAGGCGTCCGGGCGCGCAGGCCGTCGGCTTGCGGGGACAGCCGGCGTACGAAAGGTCGCTGCACGCCGGCCGCCCGGACAACATCAACGTATGGCACGCCGTGTCACCTGGCAAGGCACTGGGTGCCAGAAGTTTCGCTCAGACGAAATCTTTACGTAACAAATGAGCGATGATCGATCGTATGCGGGCTGGGAAACGGGCGAAAGAGGGCTCTGACATGCCAAAACGGCCACCCCGGTGGGGTGGCCGTTGTCACTGTGCTGTGGGCGCTCAGCGGTCCCGGAGGGCCTCCTCGATGGTCCGCATGACCTCGTCCAGCGGAGCGTCGGTGCGGGCCACCGTCACCAGCACCTCGCCCTGCGTCGAGACCGAGGCGGGGGCCGGCTTCGGCGCCGCGGAGCGTCCGATTCCGATGCCCGCCCCGAACGTCTTCCGCACGATCGCGAAGGCATGGTCGAGTTGTGCCTCCACGTCTCCCTGGCCGCCGGCCCGCAGCCAGCGCCGCAGCACGTGGTTGTGGGCGGTGACCACGGCGGAAGCGGCGACCTCGGCCAGCAGGGGGTCGTCGTTGGCGTCGTCGTCGTGCGCGTGCTCGTCGAAGTGGCCGAGCAGATAGCGGGTGAAGAGGCGCTCGTAGCGGGCCACCGACGCGATCTCCGCCTCGCGCAGGGTGGGCACCTCGCGCGTGAGCTTGTAGCGGGCGACCGAGATCTCCGGCCGGCCCGCGTACATCTTCATGACTTCCTTGATCCCGCGGCACACCGTGTCGAGGGGGTGCTCGTGCGCGGGTGCCGCGTTGAGCACCGCCTCGGCCCGGATCAGGGTGTCGTCGTGGTCGGGGAAGATCGCCTCTTCCTTCGAGCGGAAGTGGCGGAAGAAGGTGCGGCGGGCGACCCCGGCCGCGGCCGCGATCTCGTCGACGGTGGTCGCCTCGTACCCCTTGGTCGCGAACAGCTCCATCGCCGCGGCCGCCAGCTCCCGGCGCATTTTCAGCCGTTGGGCGGCGGCGCGACTGCCTGCGGCACTCTCGGGTGCGTCGGGCGCGGCTGGTGTACGTGAGGACTTGGCGGGCTGGGACATGCCCCGAACGTACTGCATGTGCGCAGCTCGATGCGCAGGTCCGGGGTTTCCCCCGCCCTGGAAGGGCGGGGGAGAACCGGCCGGGTCGAGCAGTCCGCCCCACTCCGCGCCCGCGCGGAACCAGTCGCCGGGACGCTCAGCGGCGGGCATATTCGCGGAAGCCGCGGCCCGTCTTGCGGCCGAGGCAGCCCGCGGCCACCAGGTGCTCCAGGAGCGGCGCCGGGGCGAGGCCCGGGTCGCGGAACTCGCGGTGCAGGACCTTCTCGATGGCCAGCGAGACGTCCAGGCCGACGACGTCCAGCAGCTCGAAGGGGCCCATCGGGTAGCCGCCGCCCAGCTTCATCGCCGCGTCGATGTCGTCAAGGGACGCATAGTGGTCCTGCACCATCTTGATCGCGTTGTTCAGGTACGGGAAGAGCAGCGCGTTGACGATGAATCCGGCCCGGTCACCGCAGTCGACGGCGTGCTTCCTGATCGTGCCGCAGACCTCGTGAACCGTCGCGTGGACGTCGTCCGCCGTCAGCACCGTACGCACGACCTCGACCAGCTTCATCGCCGGCGCCGGGTTGAAGAAGTGCATGCCGATCACGTCCTGCGGACGCGAGGTGGCACGGGCGCAGGCGACGACCGGCAGCGACGAGGTGGTGGTCGCCAGGACCGCGCCCGGCTTGCAGACCTTGTCCAGCGTCGCGAACAGCTGCCGCTTGACCTCCAGGTCCTCGGCGACGGCCTCGACCGCCAGGTCGACCTCGCCGAAGGCGTCGTACGAGCCCGCCGGTGTGATCCGGTCCAGCGTCTGCGCCGCCGCCTCCGCCGTCAGCCTGCCCTTGTCGACCGAGCGCGAGAGCGACTTGCCGATCCGGGCCTTGGCGGCCTCGGCCTTCTCCGCGCTGCGGGCGGCGAGGACCACGTGGTAGCCCGCCTTGGCGAAGACCTCGGCGATGCCGGACGCCATGGTGCCGGAGCCCGCGACGCCGACCGAGCGGACCGTACGGCCCGGCGTCCGGGAGTCGCCGGACCGCGGCGTCAGTGCGTCGGGCACGACGGTGGCGCTGCCCGGAGCGTCATAGGTGTAGAAGCCGCGGCCCGACTTACGGCCCGTCAGGCCCGCCTCGCTGAGCTGCTTCAGGACCGGCGCGGGGGCGTGCAGCCGGTCCCGGGACTGCGCGTACATGGCGTCCAGGACGGTGCGCGCGGTGTCGATGCCGATCAGGTCGAGCAGGGCCAGCGGGCCCATGGGCAGCCCGCAGCCGAGCCGCATCGCCGCGTCGATGTCCTCCCGGGAGGCGTACTTCGCCTCGTACATCGCGGCCGCCTGGTTGAGGTAGCCGAACAGCAGCCCGTCGGCGACGAATCCGGGCCGGTCACCGACCGCGACGGGCTCCTTGCCGAGGTCGAGGGCGAGGCTGGTGACCGCGCTGACGGCGGCGGGCGCGGTCAGCACCGAGGAGACGACCTCGACCAGCTTCATCGCCGGCGCCGGGTTGAAGAAGTGCAGCCCGAGCACACGCTCGGGACGCGCCGAGTCGGCGGCCAGGCGCGTGACGGACAGGGCGTTGGTGCCGGTCGCGAGGATCGTCTCCGGGCGGACGATCCCGTCCAGTTCGCGGAAGATCTGCTGCTTGATCTCGTACGACTCCGGCGCCACCTCGATGACCAGGTCGGCGTCGGCCGCCGCGCGGAGATCGGTGGCGGTACGGACCCGGGCGAGGGCGTCCGCGCGCTCCTGCTCGGTCAGCCGGCCCCGCTCCACGGCGCGGGCGGTGGAGGCCTCCAGGGCGGCGACGCACCGGGCGGCCTGGGCCTCGCTGACGTCGATACCGACGACCTCGCGACCGGCCTTGGCCAGGACCTCGGCGATACCGGTGCCCATGGTGCCGAGGCCGACGACGGCAACGGTCTTGAGCGGGGACAGAGGGGTGTCGGACAGGGGAGTGGCCATCGCGGGACTCCTGGAAATGAGGGTGACGTCTGGGAACGCGACCGGGTGCGCCGGGGGGCGCACCGGGTGCGTGAGGAGTGCGGGTGATGCCGGGCTGCAAGCGCACACGCCCGGTGCCGTCGCTGCGGACGTGCACACGTCCGAGGAACGGTGATGCCGACCGGCCCTGTCCCGTGGCCGAGTCGTACTCAGGTACGTGATGTACCGAACCGACTGCTCTCCCGACGGCTGCGTCACCAAACCGTCGCGAGGAGGGGCGGGTGGGTAACCCGCTCGTCTGAGCTTAACCCGCGGGTAACGAGCGCGCCAGTCCTCTGTCGCTGTGATGTGGGTCCCCCGAACCGAGATCGTTTGTACCCTCGGCGTCATGGACGAAGAGTTGCGATCGCTCACGGAGCGCTTACGGCAGGAGTCGGGTGCCACCGCGGCGTACGAGCATCTGGTGGCGACCGAGGACCACGAGGAGCTGGCGAGTGTGCTCACTGCGGCGGGGCAGCCGCTGTGGGCCAGGGAGCTGGCCGCGTTCCGGCTGGGGCTGGCGGGCGACCGGCGGGCCTTCGAGTCCCTCGTCCTGCTCCTCAACCACCGCGACCCACCGCGCTGCGCCTCCGCCGCCCATGCCCTCGCCCGCCTCGGCGACCCGCGCACCGCCCGCGCCGCCGCCGCGCTCGCCACCAACGAACTGCGCGTCGCCTACGCCCTGCACCCGGTCCGACTCCTCGTCGAACTGCGCGCCCCGGAGTCGGTGCCCACTCTGATCACCACGCTGGAGCGACGGCTGCGCCCCCACGACCCGTACCGCCGCGTGGCCCTGGCCTGCGTGGAGGGGCTGGGGGTGCTCGGCGACGCCCGGGCCCGGCCCGTACTGAACGAAGCCCTCGCGCACCCGGCACTCGCCGAGGCCGCTGTGGCCGCGCTGGCCCGCATGCCCCGGCAGGGGTGATGCCCGCCGGGTCACCCGACGCGGGTCAGCTCCCGCATGTACCGCACCTCCGGAACCTCGGCCCTGGCCACCTCGAACGGCTCCTCGGCCCCGTCCGTACGGAATCCCGCCCGCTCGTAGAAGCGCCGCGCGAGGGCGTTCTCCTTGAGCACCCAGAGGAGCATGCGGGCGTGTCCGGCGGCCGCGCACTGCCGTACCGACTCGGCCAGCAGGGCCTGCCCGATGCCGGCGCCATACCGCTCGGGGTGCACGTAGATCGCGTACAACTCGGCGTCGGCCGTGCGGACTTGGCCGTCGCGGTACGGGCCGTGGCAGGCCCAGCCGAGCACGTCGCCGTTCAGCTCGGCGATCAGGTTCACCACGCTGCCGTCGCCCTGGGCGAGGCGGGTGCGGTGGCGCTCGGCGTCCTCCGCCACGTCGAGCGCGTCGAGATACTCCTGCGGTATGAGGCCCTGGTA
Source organism: Streptomyces sp. KR55 (assembly GCF_052245645.1). Lineage (NCBI taxonomy): Bacteria > Bacillati > Actinomycetota > Actinomycetes > Kitasatosporales > Streptomycetaceae > Streptomyces > Streptomyces sp. KR55. The sequence continues at coordinate 4,803 of NZ_JBQQCE010000030.1, forward strand.
CGCGGTCTGCCAGCCGCCGATGCGGATCTCGGCCACGCGGTCGCAGTCGGCGGCGGTCACTTCCCGGATCCGCAGGCCGCTCACGCGCCCACCACCGCGAACGCCTCGATCTCCATGAGGAACTCCGGGCGGACCAACGCAGCGACCTGCACGGCCGAGGCGGCCGGGAGGCGGTCGTCGGGTATGTGCTCGGCGCGGGCCGTGCGGATCGCGGGCATGTGGGCCATGTCCGTGACGAAGAAGGTGAGCTTGACGACGTCGTCGAACGTGGTGCCGGCGGCGGCCAGACAGCGGCGCAGGTTCTCGAAGACCTGGCGGGCCTGGGCGGCCGGGTCCCCCTCGCCGACCAGCGCGCCGTGCTCGTCGAGGGGGAGCTGGCCGGCGATGGCCACGAAACGGCCGGTGCCCATCACGACGTGCGAGTACTGGCTGGCGGCGGCGACACCGCCGGGGGCGGCGATCCTGGTCGGCTCACTCATGCGTCCATGGTGGACCATGGGTCTGACAACGCCCCCGACGGGCCGGATCACTCAGCCCCGGAAGCCCAGCAGCCCGTGCAGCGTCGAACCCCGGGTCGTGCCGGACGCCCTGGTGGTCAGCGGCTTCGGGTCGGGCAGTGCCTTGCACACCGCGTCGACCCCGCCGCTCCCGCGCGGCACCGTGCCGTCGGTCAGATAGGCCGCCAGGTGCTTGTCCAGGCAGGTGTTCCCGCTCAGCGTGATGCCGTGGTTCCCGCCGCTCGCCTCGACGACCAGGCTGGAGCGGTGCAGCAGCCGGTGGACCGTCGCGGCGCCCTGGTACGGGGTGGCCGCGTCGTGCGTCGCCTGGAACAGCAGGACCGGCGGCAGTTGACGGTTGGCGATGTTCACCGGCTGGAGCGAGTCCGTCGGCCAGAACGCGCACGGCGCGTTGTACCAGGCGTTGTTCCAGGTCAGGAAGGGCGCCTTTTCGTAGATCGCCCAGTTGTCCTTGCTCCACTGGCGCCAGTCACGCGGCCATGCGGCGTCCCGGCACTGCACCGCGGTGTAGATGCTGTAGCCGTTCTCGTCGGAGGCATCCACGGCACCGAAGTCCTCGTACGCCTCGACCAGCGGGTCCGGGTCCTTGTCGTTGACGTACGCCGCGAACGCCTCGGCGAGGTGGGGCCAGTAGCCGTTGTAGTAGCCGCCGGGCAGGAAGGTGTCCTCCAGTTCGGCGGCGCCGACCGTGCCACGCGCGGGTTTCCTGGCCAGCGCCGCGCGCATCGCGTACCACCTGGCCTCGACCCGGGCCGGGTCGGTGCCCAGCCGGTAGGTGGCGTTGTGCTTGGCGACCCACTTCATGAAGGCTTGGTGGCGGTCGTCGAAGGCGTGGTCCTGCGCCAGGTTGTTGTCGTACCAGACGCCGGTGGGATCGACGACGGAGTCCAGGACCGCACGACGGACCCGCTCCGGGTGCCGCCTGGCGTAGACCGCGCCCAGGTACGTGCCGTACGAGTAGCCGAAGTAGTTGATCCGCTCCGCACCCAGAGCGCGCCGGATCCAGTCCATGTCCTCGGCGGCGCTGCCCGTGTCGAGGTACGGCAGCACGCGCGCGTACTTCTTTCCGCAGGCGGCGGCGAAGGACTTCGCGCGCGCGAGGTTGGCCGTCTCGGCGAGGGGCGTGGCGGGCCTCGGGTCGGGGCGCGCCGGGTCGAAGTGGCCGGGCCCGCAGTTCAGCGCCGGCTTGCTCGCGCCCACCCCGCGCGGGTCGAAGCCGATGACGTCGTACTGCGCCGCAACCGACTTCGGCAGGGCGGACGCGACGAATCCGGCGAGGGTCAGACCGCTGCCGCCGGGGCCGCCGGGGTTGACCAGCAGCGGGCCCTGGTACCTCTTCGCGGTGTGCGGGACGCGGGACAGCGCCAGCGTGATCTTCTGCCCGTGCGGGTTCGCGTGGTCGAGCGGCACCTTCAGCGACGCGCACTGGAGCGTCGGGTAGTCGGTGGTGCCGCACTTCTTCCACGCCGGCCTCGAGGTAGTGGCGTGCGGGGCGTTCGCCTCGGCGGGGACTGCCGTGAAGGTGCCGGCCACGACGAGCGCGGCGCCGCACAGCACGGCTGCGCGTTTGTTCATGGGTCCTCCCAGGACGGAGGGTTGCGGGGCCGCGCATCCCACGGCCCTCGCCGCATCGTCCCGAACGGAACGCCCGGAAGAACATGTTCTGATCATACTTGACCCGATTGGGTCGATGGTTGCGCTCGAACGCTCTCAGATCAGCGAGAGCTGGGTCGGCCCGGGCAGGTCCGAAGGCGTCGGCTCGGGTTCCCGGATCCGGCGCGGCATACCCGCGCGGGTCGGCCCGATGCCGTACTCCTGGGCCAGCTCGTGGACCTGACGGGTGATCCGGCGCTGGTACCACTTCGGGGCGTAGGCGCCGTCCGCGTACAGCCGCTCGTACCGCCGCACCAGGTGCGGGTGGTGGCGCTCGAGCCACGCCATGAACCACTCGCGCGCGCCGGGCCGCAGATGCAGCACGAGCGGTGTGACCGACGTGGCCCCGGCGGCGGCGATCGCCCGCACGGTGGCCCGCAGTTGGGCGGGCTGATCGCTCAGGAACGGGATCACCGGCGCCATCAGCACGCCGCAGCCGATCCCGTGCTCGCCCAGGGTCCGTACGACGTCCAGGCGGCGTTCCGGCGCCGGGGTGCCCGGCTCGACGGTGCGCCACAGCTCGGTGTCGGTGAAACCGACCGAGACGGAGATGCCGACGTCCGTCACCCGGGCGGCCTGCGTCAGCAGGTCCAGGTCACGCAGGATCAGGGTGCCCTTCGTCAGGATCGAGAAGGGGTTCGCGTGGTCGCGCAGGGCGGCGAGGATGCCCGGCATCAGGCGGTAGCGGCCCTCGGCGCGCTGGTAGCAGTCGACGTTGGTGCCCATCGCGATGTGTTCGCCCTGCCAGCGGCGCGAGCCGAGCTGGCGGCGCAGCAGCTCGGGTGCGTTCACCTTGACCACGATCTGGGAGTCGAAGCCGAGGCCGGTGTCGAGGTCCAGATAGCTGTGCGTCTTCCTCGCGAAGCAGTACACGCACGCGTGCGTGCAGCCCCGATAGGGGTTCACGGTCCACTCGAAGGGCATGCGGGAGGCCCCGGGCACCCGGTTGAGGATCGAGCGGGCCCGCACCTCGTGGAAGGTGATCCCGCGGAACTCGGGCGTGTCGAAGGTTCTGGTCACCACCGCGTCCGCGCCGAACAGCGCGGTGTCGGCCCGGCTGTGCTCGCCGGACTCCAGGGTGAGGTTCTCCCAGCGCATGACGCCTCCTCGGGGTCGCTCGACACAGAATAGAACATCTGTTCCCATGATCGTGCGAGCGTCACTCCCGATCGCGTCACGGAACCCGATCGATCACTTCCGTGCTCCCGATTTGGGCGGCCGGGTGCCGGGGTGGTTGGCTGTGCCGCAACCCCGAGAACTCAGGTGCTGGAGGAACGCAATGGCGCAGGTCGAGGCCACTACGGAGCGGGTCGTCGCGGCGGACCCGGAGACGGTGTTCGACACCCTCGCCGACTACGCCGGCACGCGGGCGAGGCTGCTGCCCGAGCACTTCAGCGAATACGAGGTGCGCGAGGGCGGTGACGGCGAGGGCACCCTCGTTCACTGGCGCCTCCAGGCCACCAGCAAGCGCGTCCGCGACTGCCTCCTGGAGGTCAGTGAGCCGACCGACGGTGAGCTCGTCGAGAAGGACCGCAACTCCTCCATGGTCACCACCTGGCGGGTCACCCCGGCCGGCGAGGGCCGGTCCCGCGTGGTCGTGACCACCACCTGGACGGGCGCCGGAGGCATCGGCGGCTTCTTCGAGAAGACCTTTGCGCCCAAGGGTCTCGCCCGGATCTACGACGCGGTGCTCGCCAAGCTGGCCGCTGAGGTCGAGAAGTGATCAAGGGGCAATCCCTCAGGGGTCGTTGAGGTCTCACCGGTTCGAGTGGATCTCCTGGCCGGATGGCATGATTCCGTAACTCGTCGCGCTTGCTCGTAGTTGTCGCTTTACGCGGCAATTGTGTGGCAGTGCGACGAGGGGAGCGGTACGTGGGCGGGACGACTCTGGTGCAGGACGGACCAGTTGCGACGGCGCCCCCGCACCTTCCTGCCCCACCGCCGGTCCTGACCGCCGAACTCAGCCCGCGCCGGGTGCGGTTGGTCTTCCTCGGGCTGATGCTCGCGCTGCTGCTCGCCGCCCTGGAGCAGATGATCGTCGCCACCGCGCTCCCGAGGATCGTCGGTGAGCTGCACGGCCTGGACAAGATGTCCTGGGCGATCACCGCCTACCTGCTCACGGCCACCATCGGACTGCCGATCTACGGCAAGCTCGGCGATCTCCTCGGCCGCAAGGGCGTCTTCCAGTTCGCCATCGTCGTCTTCGTCGTCGGCTCCGCGCTCGCCGGCCGCGCGCAGACCATGGACCAGCTGATCGCCTTCCGCGCGGTGCAGGGTGTCGGCGCGGGCGGGCTCATGATCGGCGTGCAGGCGATCATCGCGGACATCGTGCCGCCCCGGCAGCGGGGCAAGTTCATGGGGCTGATCGGCGCGGCGTTCGGCCTCGCGTCTGTGGCCGGGCCCCTGCTGGGCGGCTACTTCACCGATCATCTCTCCTGGCGCTGGTGCTTCTACATCAACGTGCCCTTCGGCCTGATCACCATGGCCGTCGTCGCCGTCGTGCTGAAACTTCCCAAGCCGACCGCCAAACCCCGCCTCGACATCCTCGGTGCGCTGCTCCTCGCCGCCGCCTCCACCTGCCTGGTCCTGCTGACCAGTTGGGGCGGCACCGAGTACGCCTGGGACTCGGACGTCATCCTCGCGCTCGCCGCCGGGGCCGCGGCCACCACCGTGCTCTTTCTCGTGGCCGAGCACTTCGCCGCCGAACCCCTCATTCCGCTGCGGCTGTTCCGCGACTCCGTCTTCAACATCACCGGCCTGGTGGGCCTGGTGGTCGGCGTCGCCCTCTTCGGCGCCGCCAGCTACCTGCCGACGTTCCTTCAGATGGTGGACGGGGCGAGCGCCACCGAGTCCGGGCTGCTGATGCTGCCCATGATGGGCGGCATCGTCGGCGCCTCGATCATCTCCGGGCAGCTCATCAGCAGCACCGGCCGCTACCGGATCCACCCGATCATCGGCGGCGCCCTCTCCGTCGTCGGCATGTGGCTGCTCTCCCGGCTCGAAGCCGACACGCCCCGGCTGCACTACAGCATTTGGATGGCCGTCCTCGGCGCCGGGATCGGCATGGTGATGCCGGTCCTGATCCTCGCCGTGCAGAACTCCGTGCGCCCCGCCGACCTCGGCACCGCCACCAGCGCCAACAACTACTTCCGGCAGATCGGCGGCAGCGTCGGCGCCGCGATCTTCGGCACCCTCTTCGCCGACCGGCTCACCGACTCCCTGCGCGAACACCTCCCCACGCGCGCGGACGCCGGTCTGCCCGACCCCGAGTCCATCACCCCCGAGCTCGTCCACGCACTGCCCCCGGCGCTGCGCGAGGGCTACATCCAGGCCTACGCCGACGCCATGCCGAGGATCTTCCTCTACCTCGTGCCGGTGCTCGTCCTCGGGCTGCTCATCTCGTTCTTCCTCAAGGAGACCCCCCTGTTGACCAGTACAGCGTCCCCCAGCGCCCCTACCACCGACCCGGAGACAGCTCAGGTGAACGCCCCCATCCCGCACGCCCGTTCGCCGTACGCCGCCGGAATCGCCGTCTGCGGCACCGTGCAGCACCCCGACGGGACCGTCGTGCCCCGCGCCGCGCTCACGCTCATCGACGTCGCCGGACAGCAGATCGGGCGGGGCGCGAGCGGCGAGGACGGACGGTACGCGCTGGCCACGCCCGGCTCGGGGGCGTACGTCCTGATCGCCGCGGCCGGCGGCCACCAGCCGCAGGCCGTCTCCGTGACCGTCGGCGAACGCCCCGTCGAACTGGACGTCGTCCTCGGCGGCGCCGGACGCCTCGCCGGCAGCGTGCTCACCGCGGACGGCAGCCCCGTGCGCGACGCCACCGTCACCCTGACCAACGCGCACGGTGAGGTCGTCTCCAGTACCCGCAGCGGACGCGAGGGCGGTTACGTCATCAACGAGCTGGTGGCGGGCGAGTACACGCTCGCCGCGAGCGCTCCCGCGTTCCGCCCGGCCGCCCTCCCGGTCACCGTCCAGGCCGCCCGCGAGACCCGGCAGGACATCGAACTCGCCGGCGGCGCCGTGCTGCGCGGCACGGTTCGGGCGAGCGGCGGGCGGCCCGTCGAGGACGCGCGGGTGACCCTGCTGGACGCGGCCGGCAACGTGGTCGACACGCTCACCACCGGGGCTGACGGAACGTTCCGGTTCGTCGATCTGTCCTCCGGCGAGTACACCGTCATCGCGGCCGGATATCCGCCCGTGGCCACCGTGCTGCAAGTGGCGGGCGGGGGACGCACGGAACGCGACCTTCAGCTGGGCCACGAGGACTGAACCGCCCGTCGGCCGCGGCAGGGTGTGCGCCCGCGCGGTCGGCGACATCAATTCCCGTATTGCCGCACATCGTGGAGGGGTGTCGCCGTACGGTGGGTGACGGGGGCACAGATCTAGATCTTGCACAGTCGTGGGGAGAGGGACTGGGCCATGGACCGTGGCACCGACCGGTCAGCACCTCCCGACCACCAGGCCGGAAGCGGTGCACCGACGGGGCATGCCCCGGCCGGCCGCATCCCGCTGGCCGTGGTCGTGGTCGATCGCGACGGCCTCGTCTCCCACTGGAGCACCGGCGCGCGACGCCTCTTCGGCGCCGCCAAGAAGTCCGCGATCGGCCGGTCCGCGGCCGACCTTCTCCCTGTCTCCGGAGCGTTGCCCGCAGACCCCGAGGACCCCGACGACGCTGAGGACACGCCGTACGGGCCGTACGGCGGGTACGACGGCCTCGGACCCGGCCTGCAGGCATCCCTCGACGGAGGTCTCTCCTACCCTGCCGCGGGCCGCGCCCGGGTCGGTGTGCCCGACGGCGGCCGGGTCGACGTGCTGTGGTGGGCGTACCCACTGATCGGACCCGGCCTCGAGCGGCTGCTCGTGCTCGCCGCGGACGCGGCCGCCCTGCGCCCGCACGAGCCGGACGAGGACGCGGCCGTCGAACGGATCGCGCCCGCCTTCGCCCTGCACACCGACTTCCCCGGCGCCGAGGAACTCGCCCGCAGGCTCCCCGAGATCCTGCCCAGCATGAGCGTCGACGAGAGCGCCCGGATCGTCGCGCAGGTCCTCGAACTGGGCTATCCGGTCCTGGAGTTCAGCCAGAACGACCGGGTGCCCGTCACCCCCGACTGGGGCGTGCCCCGGCGCGTCGAGCGCAAGGCCCGCCGCGAGCGACTGGCCAGGGCCCTGGCCGCCGGCGAGACCGTACCGGAGGAACTGCGGGACGACGGCGAGGACGGCGAGGACCTCGAGTACGCCGCCGTACGCGAGCGGCTGGAGTTCCTCAACGAGGTGAGCGGCAGGATCGGCACCTCGCTCGATCTGGCGCGGACCATCGTCGAGGTCAGCCGGGCCGTCGTACCCCGCTTCACCGATGTCGCCGGCACCTATCTGCGCGAACAGGTCGTCGCCGGCGAGGGATTCCCCGAAGGCGTGCCGGACACCACCACCATGTGGCACCGGGTCGCCGTCGAGCACACCGACGAACCCGGCCGCTGGGACGACGTCGTCCCCGTCGGCGAGGCCATGCCGTTCCCGGCGCACACGCCGTTCTTCCAGTGCATGACCACCGGCGAGCCCGTCCTGGTGCCACGGATCAGCGAGCAGATGGGCCACGCCATCGCCTCGCAGTTCGAGAAGCGGGACATCCGGCCGCTGATCACGGGCCGTTCGATGCTCGTCGTGCCGCTGAAGGCACGCAACGTGGTGCTCGGGTTCATGATCCTGCTGCGCCATCCCGAGCGCGCCGAGTTCAACGACATGGACCGGGTCACCGGCGCCGAACTCGCCGCCCGCGCGGGCCTCGTGCTCGACAACGCGCGCATGTACACCTACCAGGAGAGCGTTGCCGAGACCCTCCAGGACAGCATGCTGCCGCACATCCCGCCGCGCATGGCGGGCTGCGACATCGCCACCCGCTATCTGCCCGGCACGATGCTCGGACGGGTCGGCGGCGACTGGTTCGACTCGGTGAAACTGCCCGGCGCCCGCACCGCGTTCGTCGTGGGCGACGTCATGGGTCACGGCCTCAACTCCGCCGCCATGATGGGCCAGTTGCGGACCGCCGTGCAGACCATGGCCGCCCTCGACCTGCCGCCCGCCCAGCTGCTGCGCAACCTCGACGACCTCGCCCAGCGGCTGGGCGACACCTACCTGGCGACCTGCCTGTACGCCGTCTACGACCCGATCGCGAGCGAGCTGCACCTGGCCAACGCGGGCCATATTCCGCCGGTGCTGGTGCGGGCCGAGGACGGTCGCAGTGAACTGCTCGACCTGCCCACGGGTGCGCCCATCGGCGTCGGCGGGGTGCCCTTCGAGGCGGTACGCGTGCGCGTGCAGCCCGGCGACCGGCTGGTGATGTGCACCGACGGGCTGGTCGAGGTGCGCGGCGAGGACATCGGCGTCGGCCTCGCCACGCTGTGCGAGTCCGCCGCGCACCCGGCCGCGTCCATGGACGACGCCTGCGACACCATCATCCGCGCCCTCAACACGCGCGGCGGCCGCAAGGACGACGTGGCCCTGCTGATGGCCCGCCTGAGCGGCATCGAACCCGACGACGTCGCCGAATGGCGGCTCGCCCTCGACCCGGCCGAGGTGGGACGGGCCCGCGCCGCCGTCCGCGAGCAGCTGCACGACTGGGGTCTGGCCCGGCTGGCGGACAGCACCGAGCTGATGGTCAGCGAACTCGTCACCAACGCGGTACGGCACTCCCACCGCCGGCCCGTCGAACTGCGTCTGGTGCGCGGCGACACGCTGCTGTGCGAGGTGGACGACGACGATCACGACCTGCCGACGCTGCGGGGCGCCGGGCCCGGCGACGAGGCGGGGCGCGGACTGCGCGTGGTCAGCACCCTCGCGCGCGAGTGGGGCGCCAGCCGAAGGGGTGCGGGCAAGACGGTCTGGTTCGAACTCACGCTGCCGCGCCGCTGAATCATCGGACGCAGGGGCCGTGGGCCTGTCGAACGAGCCGTGAAGGTATGCGCCGTGTGCTTGTGACCGTGCCCCGGGCGCGATACACCGTACTGGCCCGTCACTTACGGTGGGATCGGCGTCGGACCTGGGGAGTTGGCCATGAGCGTGACGAGTCGGTACCGGGAGGCCTGGGAGGCGTTCTGGCGCGAGGCGCCCCGCGAGCAGGGCGCCGTGTTCTGGGACGCCGAGCCCGCGCTCACCGCGGGCCGCCACCTCGCCCTGTTCGAGCCGCACCTGACCGACCCCGGCCTGCCCGTGGTCGACCTGGGCTGCGGCAACGGCACCCAGACCCGCTACCTCGCCGACCGCTTCCGGCACGTTCTCGGCGTCGACCTGTCCGTGGCGGCCGTTGAGCACGCCCGCTACGCGGATCCCGCCGGGCAGGCGGGTTACCGAGCACTGGACGCCGCCGAGAAGAGCGAGACCGAGGCGCTGCACGCGGAGCTCGGCGACGCCAACGTGTACATGCGCGGTGTACTCCACCAGTGCGAGCCCGACGACCGGCAGCCACTGGTGGACGGCATCGCCACCCTCGTCGGCACCCGCGGCCGGGTCTTCCTCGTCGAGCTCGCCGAGGCCGCCGGTGCCGTCCTGCGCTCTCTGGCCCAGGGCCCCGCCGGCCCGCCGGCCAAGCTCGCCCCCGTCTTCCGGCACGGCATCGCCCCCGGCGAGGTCGCCGACGCCGCCGTGCCCGACCACCTGCGGGCGGCCGGGCTCACCGTGCTGGCGAGCGGCGAACTGCCCCTGGCGACCACGGAGTCCGGCCCGGACGGCGCCAGGGTCGAGCTGCCGTCGAAGTGGCTGGTGGCGGGCCGGGAGGGCTGACCGCACGCGGCGCTCTTCACCGGCGCCGCCGACCACTTTTCGCCGGTGGGCCCCCTCCTGGCCGTGCGCTGATTCTCCGCGTAACGTGACGCACCATGAAGATCCTCATCAGCGCCGACATGGAGGGCGCCACCGGTGTCACCTGGCCGGCCGACGTGTTGCCGGGGACACCGCAGTGGGAGCGGTGCCGTTCGATGTTCACGTCGGACGTCAACGCCGCGGTGCTCGGCTTCTACGACGGAGGTGCCGACGCGGTCGTCGTCAACGAGGCGCACTGGACCATGCGGAACCTGCTGCTGGAGTGCCTGGACGAACGGGTCGAAATGCTCACCGGACGGCACAAGTCGCTGTCCATGGTCGAGGGCGTGCAGCACGGCGACGTGGACGGCATCGCGTTCGTCGGCTACCACGCCGGCGCCGGAGCGGAGGGCGTGCTCGCACACACCTACCTCGCCAACTCGATCACCGGGGTGTGGCTGAACGACGTCCGCGCGAGCGAGGGGCTGCTGAACGCGCATGTCGTCGCCGAGTACGGGGTACCGGTGATCCTCGTGACGGGGGACGACGTGGCCTGCGAGGACGCGCTCGGGTATGCGCCCGAGGCGCTGAAGGTCGCCGTCAAGGACCATGTGTCGCGGTATGCGGCGGTGTGCCGTACGCCGGCCAGGACCGCCTCCGACATCCGGGCCGCGGCGAAGGAGGCGGCCGCTCTGGCGGTGCGTCATGAGCCGGTCAGGGGCGGCCCGTACACCGTGGCGGTCGAGTTCGACGCCGAACATCTGGCCATGGCCGCGACCGCCGTGCCGGGCGTGGACCGGATCGGGGAACGGAAAGTGGCGTACACCAGCGAGACCATGTACGAGGGAATCCGTACCTTCAAGGCGGTCACCACTGTCGTCTCGGCCGCCGTGGAGGAGCAGTATGGCTGACCAGCGGGCCCTGGACGAGGTCGTCGAGTTCACCTCCGACCTGATCCGTATCGACACCACCAACCGGGGCGGCGGCGACTGCCGGGAACGGCCGGCCGCCGAGTACGCGGCGGCGCGGCTCGCGGAGACGGGACTGGAACCCGTCCTGCTGGAGCGCACCGAGGGGCGGACCAACGTCGTCGCCCGCATCGAGGGCACCGACCCCTCGGCGGACGCGCTGCTCGTCCACGGGCACCTGGACGTCGTACCCGCCGAAGCCGCCGACTGGAGCGTGCACCCGTTCTCCGGGGAGATCCGGGACGGGGTCGTCTGGGGGCGGGGCGCGGTCGACATGAAGAACATGGACGCGATGATCCTCGCCGTCGTCCGGGCCTGGGCCCGGCAGGGCGTACGGCCCCGGCGGGACATCGTGATCGCGTTCACCGCGGACGAGGAGGCCAGCGCCGAGGACGGTTCCGAGTTCCTCGCCACACGGCACGCCGGGCTGTTCGAGGGGTGCACGGAGGGCATCAGCGAGTCCGGGGCGTTCACCTTCCACGACGGCAGCGGCCGGGAGATCTATCCGATCGCCGCCGGTGAGCGCGGCACGGGCTGGCTGAAGCTCACCGCGCGCGGGCGCGCCGGACACGGCTCCAAGGTGAACCGCGAGAACGCGGTGACCCGGCTGGCCGCCGCGATCGCCCGGATCGGCGCGCACGAGTGGCCGCTCAGGCTGACCCCGACCGTGCGGGCGGCCCTCACCGAACTGGCCGCGCTGTACGGCATCGACACGGACCTCTCCGATGTCGACGCGCTCCTGGACAAGCTCGGCCCGGCCGGAAAGCTCGTCGAGCACACCGTCCGCAGCAGCGCCAACCCGACCATGCTGACCGCCGGCTACAAGATCAACGTCATTCCGGGCGAGGCCGTGGCGTATGTCGACGGACGCTTTCTGCCGGGCGGCGAGGACGAGTTCCGCACCACCCTCGACCTGCTGACCGGGCCGGACGTGGACTGGGCGTACGAGCACCGCACGGTGGCCCTGCAGGCGCCCGTGGACTCGACGACGTACGCGAAGATGCGGGCCGCCGTCGAGGAGTTCGCGCCCGAGGGGCATGTGGTGCCGTACTGCATGTCGGGAGGCACCGACGCCAAGCAGTTCTCGCAGCTCGGCATCACCGGCTACGGCTTCGCGCCGCTGAAGCTCCCGGAGGGCTTCGACTACCAGGCCCTCTTCCACGGGGTCGACGAGCGCGTCCCGGTCGAGGCGCTGCACTTCGGCGTCCGCGTCCTCGACCGGTTCCTGCGGAGCGCCTAGAGCATGGGGGAGAACATGCAGACCATGGCGTACGGTTCCTGGCCCTCGCCGATCGACGCGGCGCTCGCCGCCGCGCACGACGGCCATCCCGAGTACGTGGGCTTCGTCGGTGACGAGGCCTGGTGGACCGAGCCGCGGCCCGCCGAGGGGGGCCGGCGCACGCTGGTGCGCAGGCATGCCGACGGCGTGGAGGAGTCCGTGCTGCCCGCTCCGTGGAACGTGCGCAGCCGGGTCATCGAGTACGGCGGACAGCCCTGGGCCGGAGACCTCGTCGACGGCCGGCCGCTGGTGGTGTTCGTGCACTTCCCCGACCAGCGGCTGTACCGCTACGAGCCGGGGAGCGAGCCCCGCCCGTTGACGCCCGTGTCCCCGGTGGGCGGCGGGCTGCGCTGGGCCGATCCGCGGCTGCGGCCGGAGCGCGGTGAGGTGTGGTGCGTGCTGGAGGAGTTCACCGGTGACGGACCCACCGACGTGCGGCGCGTGCTGGCCGCGGTGCCGCTGGACGGCTCCGCCGCCGAGGACCGGGACGCCGTGCGGGAACTCACCGACGACCGGCACCGTTTCGTCACCGGTCCCCGCCTCTCGCCCGACGGACGGCACGCGGCCTGGCTGGCCTGGGACCATCCGCGCATGCCGTGGGACGGCACGGAGCTGGTGCTCGCCGAGGTCGGATCCGACGGGACGCTCCTCGCGCCCCGGACGGTCGCCGGCGGCCCTCAGGAGTCGATCGCCCAGGTCGACTTCGCGGCCGACGGCTCCCTGCTGTACAGCAGCGACCGCACCGGCTGGTGGAACCTCTACCGCGACGGTGAACCGCTGTGCCCGCGCGAGGAGGAGTTCGGCGGGCCACTGTGGAAGCTCGGGCACCGCTGGTTCGCCCCGCTGGACAGCGGGCTCATCGCCGTCGTGCACGGGCGCGGCACGACCGCCCTCGGGATACTGGACCCCGAGACCGGCGAGGTCGTCGACGCGGCCGGCCCCTGGACCGAGTTCGCGCCCACCCTCGCGGTGCACGGCGAGCGGATCGTCGGCGTCGGGGCCAGTCCGCGCAGCGCCTACGAGGTGGTGGAGCTGGACGCCCGGACCGGCCGGGCCCGGGTGATCGGCGCCGAGCACGACGACGCGGTGGACCCGGCGTACTACCCCGAACCGCAGATCCGCACCTTCACCGGCCCCGCCGGACGCGAGATCCACGCACACGTCTACCCGCCGCACAACCCCGGCTGCATCGCGCCCGGCGCCGAGCTGCCGCCGTACGTGGTCTGGGCGCACGGCGGCCCCACCGGGCGTGCACCGCTCGTCCTCGACCTGGCCATCGCCTACTTCACCTCCCGCGGCATCGGCGTCGCCGAGGTCAACTACGGCGGGTCCACCGGGTACGGCCGCGCCTACCGGGACCGGCTGCGCGAGCAGTGGGGTGTCGTCGACGTGGAGGACTGCGCGGCTGTGGCGCTCGCGCTGGCCGACGAGGGCACCGCCGACCGTGACCGGCTCGCGGTGCGCGGCGGCAGCGCGGGCGGCTGGACCGCGGCGGCGTCCCTCGCCACGACCGACGTCTACGCCTGCGGCACGATCATCTACCCGATCCTCGACCTCACCGGCTGGGGCACGGGGGAGACCCACGACTTCGAGTCGCAGTACCTGGAGAGCCTGGTCGGGCCGCTCGCCGAGGTGCCCGGACGGTACATGGAACGCTCGCCCGCCGAGCACGCCGACCGCATCACCGCACCCTTCCTGCTGCTCCAGGGGCTGGACGACGTGATCTGCCCGCCCGCGCAGAGCGAGCGGTTCCTGGCCCGCATGGAGGGCGGACGGGTGCCGCACGCGTACATCGCCTTCGAGGGGGAGGGACACGGGTTCCGGCGGGCCGACACGATGATCCGCGCCCTGGAGGCCGAACTGTCCCTGTACGCCCAGGTGTTCGGGCTGAACCCGCGCGGCGTTCCCACGTTGGAGCTGGCCAAGTGAAGGAACTCCTGCGTCCGGCCCGGCTCGCCCCCGGCGCCCGTGTGGCCGTCGTCGCACCCAGCGGACCCGTGCCGGAGCAGCGGCTGCAGGCCGGACTCGACGTGCTCCGCGGCTGGGACCTCGACCCGGTGACGGCGACCCATGTGCTGGACCGGCACGGGACGTTCGACTACCTGGCGGGCACGGACGCCGACCGGGCCGCCGACTTCCAGGCGGCCTGGTGCGATCCGTCCGTGGACGCCGTGCTGTGCGCCCGCGGCGGGTACGGGGTGCAGCGCATGGTCGACCTGCTGGACTGGGAGGCCCTGCGGGCGGCCGGGCCGAAGCTGCTCGTCGGCTTCAGTGACATCACGGCGCTGCACGAGGCGTTCGCCGTGCGGCTGGGCCTGGTCACGCTGCACGGGCCGATGGCGGCGGGCGTCGACTTCATCAAGAACGCGCGGGCACAGGAGCACCTCAAGGCCACGCTGTTCGCGCCGGAGACGGTCCGCACGATCGCCTCCGACGGTACGGCACTGGTTCCCGGCCGGGCGCGGGGTGTCGTCCTGGGCGGATGCCTCTGTCTGCTCGCCGCGGAACTGGGCACCTCGCACGCCCGTGACTCCGCGCGCGGTGGGCTGCTCTGTCTGGAGGACGTGGGGGAGGAGACGTACCGTCTGGACCGTTACCTCACCCAACTGCTCCGGGCCGGCTGGCTCGACGGGGTGCGTGGGGTGCTGCTCGGGTCGTGGGAGCGCTGCGATGCCCACGACCGGGTGCGCGCCCTGCTCGTCGACCGGCTCGGCGGGCTCGGGGTTCCCGTGGTCGAGGAGTTCGGATTCGGGCACTGCGACGGGGCGTTGACGATTCCGTTCGGGGTTGCGGCCGAGCTGGACGCGGACACGGGCACCTTGACGCTGGACGAGCCCGCTCTGCGCTGAGCAGCGGAACTGAAATTCCGTCAGGAAACTCCGACCACGGTGATTGACCCGTCCTGACACGTGTCACAACATGATTACCGGCCTGCACCTACTGGTCGGTATTCGTGTTGTCCGGTCGTCCTCGTTCTCCGGGTTCTCCGGTTGTCCTCAGTGTGGAGGTCTACGTGTCCCGACCTGTGTCCAGGTCCCGTGCCGTTCTCGCCGCCGCCCTCGGCGCCGCGCTCACCGCACCCCTCGCACTCACCGCTCCCGCCACCGCGACCGGCCAGTACACCGTCAGCGCCCTGAAGTTCACCGTCAAGGCGGGCGGTCGCACCTGCACGATCGACGCCGACCTCTACCGGCCCGCGGGCGTGAACAGTGCCCGCCCCGCCCCCGCCGTGCTGGCCACCAACGGCTTCGGCGGCAGCAAGAACGACGGCTCCACGGACGCCATCGGCAAGGCCTTCGCCCAGCGCGGCTACGTCGGGCTCGTCTACTCCGGGCTCGGCTTCGGCAGATCGGGCTGCCTCATCTCGCTCGACGACCCGGCCATCGACGGCCGGGCCGCCGCGCAGCTGCTGGACTTCCTGGCCGGCAAACGGGCCGCCGACGACGGCACCAGCGTCGACTACGTCACCCTCGACCGTCCGGGCGACCCGCGCGTCGGCATGATCGGCGGTTCCTACGGCGGGGCGATCCAGCTGGCCACGGCCTCCGTCGACCACCGCGTCGACGCCCTCGTGCCCATGATCACCTGGAACGACCTCGTGTACTCGCTCGACCCGAACAACGCCGTCGGCGCCCGCGGCGTGCCCGGCGCCTTCAAATGGCAGTGGACCAACGGCTTCTACCTCATCGGCGAGGGCCAGCCGCTGCTCCAGCCGAGCCTCGACCCGTCCCGCATCAACTCCCGCACCTGTCTGCACTTCGTCAGCAGGGCCTGCGACACCATCCGCACCCTCAACTCCGGCCGCTATCCGGCCGACCGGACCGCCGGACTGCTCGACTACGCCCGCAGCGTCTCCCCGGTGTCCTACCTGCACCGGGTCGAGGCGCCCACCCTGCTGGTCCAGGGACAGGCCGACACCCTGTTCAACCTCAACGAGGCGACCGCCACGTACAAGACGCTCAAGGCGCACGGCACGCCGGTGAAGATGATCTGGCAGTCCTGGGGGCACAGCGGCGGCCTGACCGACCCGGCGAGCGGAGAACTCAACCTCGGCCAGGGCAACCTGGAGAGCAGCTACGTCGGCAAGCGGATCCTCTCCTGGTTCGACCGCCACCTCCGCAAGAAGAACGTCGACACCGGACCGGACTTCGCCTATTACCGGGACTGGATCAGCGACTCCGGCAGCAGGTACGCCACGGCCGACCGACTCCCCGCGACCGGCAGGAAGCTGTACCTCTCCGGCGACGGCAAACTCGTCGACAACCGCAGGAAGGTGGTGCGCGGCAGCCGCTCGTACACCAACTTGCTGAACCCCACGAGCCATTCGGAGAACTCCATGGCCGGGCCCCTCGGAGTGCCGGACCCGGGGCCGTACGACACCAAGGGCACCTACCTGGGCTGGACCAGCCAGCCGCTCGGGCAGGACGTCGACGTCGTGGGCGCGCCCCGGGCCACGCTGAGGGTTCTCTCGCCGAAGGCGGAACGCACGCAGCACTCGGGCGACGCCGCCGACAAGCTCGTCCTCTTCGCCAAGCTGTACGACGTCGCACCCGACGGCACGCAGACGCTGGTCCACCGGCTGGTCGCACCGGTCCGCGTGCCGGACGTGACCAAGCCGTTCACCGTGACCCTGCCGGGCATCGTCCACCGGTACGAGAAGGGCCACCGGCTGCGGTTCGTGATCGCGGCGAGTGACGACGCGTACCTCGGCAACCGGGGGATCAAGCCCGTGGCCGTGGTCAGCGCGCCGGGGGACACGGGGGTGCTGGAGTTGCCCGTGGTGCCTGAGTGAGCCCGCTTGGAGGGAACCGTCGTAGGGTGGCGGCGTGCCACACTCCGCGTCCCGCTACCTCGCCGAAGGTCCCCGCGTGGGCATACGCCACTTCACCCACGAGGACGGCGCCGAGTTCACCGCGCGTGTCCGGGAGAGCAAGGCGCTGCACCATCCGTGGCTCTTCCCGCCGGACACCGCCGAGGCGTACGCCCGCTACGCCGGCCGGCTGATCGAGGACCCGACGAAGGCGGGGTTCCTGGTCTGTGACCGGGTCACGCACACCCTGGCCGGCTACATCAACATCAACAACATCGTCGGCGGCGCCTTCCGGAGCGGGGCGCTGGGATACGGCGCCTTCGCGCACGCCGCCGGGCGTGGGCTGATGCGCGAGGGGCTGAACCTGGTCGTGGACCATGCGTTCGGGCCCATGCGACTGCACCGGCTGGAGATCAACGTGCAGCCCGGCAACGCCGCGTCGATCGCCCTCGCCCGCTCCTGCGGATTCCGCCTGGAGGGTTTCTCGCCGCACATGCTCTACATCGACGGCGCCTGGCGGGATCACGAACGCTGGGCGCTCACCGCCGAGATGCGGGCTTGTGGTTGATCTTCATCGTGTCGAGATCGGTGACCGTCGACCGCAGATCCCGGAAGCCGTAGCCGAGGCCGCGGAGCGTCGTCCCGGCACGGTCCTCCGCGATCGCCGCGGCCATCTCCTCGCCGTCCTCGGCGTCGGACACGACCACGTACCGCATCGAGAAGTGCTTCAGCGGCGACGCCTCGTACGAGAGCGACCCCTCCTCGGTGAACCGCATGCTCAGCATCCCGTGGTCGGCCGCCTCGGCCGGCAGCCGGGCCCGCGCCTCGTCGGTCAGCGCGTCCCAGGTGCCCCGGACGATGACCCGGTAGGTGTGCTGCTCGCTCATGTGCCGGTCCGCTCCTCGTGCTTTTGCCGTTGAAGGCTCGACTCTACGTCGGGGAGGATGCGGCGCATGCGGAATATCGTCGTGATCGACGCCCCCTCCAACCTGGGCCTGCGCCCGCCCGCCCCCGGCACCGTCCCCGGCTGCTACAAGCTCGCCGGGGCCCTGCGTGAGCAGCGAATACTGCAGCGGCTGAACGCCCTGGAGGGCGGTGTCGTCGTGCCGCCGCGCTACGACCGCGGGGACTGGCAGGAGGGCGACGGCGTCTTCAACGCGGACGCCATCGCCTCGTACACCGGCAGACTGGCCGACCGGATCGAGCACCATGTACGCGCCGGGGACTTCCCGCTCGTGCTCGGCGGCGACTGCTCCATCCAGCTCGGCGCCTCACTCGCGCTGCGCCGCATCGGGCGGTACGGGCTGGCGGCGGTGGACGCCTCGCACGACTTCCGCCACCCGGGCAACTCCGACCACGTCGGCGCGGCGGGCGGCGAGGAGCTCGCGCTGGCCACCGGGCGCGGGCAGGAGGACCTGACGAACCTGGAGGGGCTGAAGCCGTATCTGCGGGACGCGGACGTGCGGCTCTTCGGCATCCGCGACTACTTCGAAGAGGACACGGCAGAACTCGCCGGCCTGAAGATCCCGGTCGTCACGGTCGGCGACATCCGGGAGTGGGGCGCCGACGCCCTGGCCCGCGCCACCGCCGAGGCCTTCGCGATTCCGCAGCTCCAGGGGTTCTGGGTGCATCTGGACGCCGACGTCCTCGACCCGTCCGTCATGCCCGCCGTCGACAGCCCCGACCCGGACGGACTGTTCCCCGACGAACTCGTCGCCCTGCTGCGGCCCTGGCTCGCCTCCCCGCACTGCGTCGGCCTCAACGTCACCATCTACGACCCCGACCTGGACCCGGAGGGCACGGCGGGCGCGCTGCTCGCCGACGTCGTGGTGGACGCCTTTGCGCAAGCCTGACCGGCGGTTCCTCCGGCCAGTGTCCGTGGCGTTACGCGGGCAGGGCCGCGGGTACCCGGCGGGCATGGACCGCATGGATCATCTGGAGCATCTGGACAAGCATCTGGTCGACGAACTGGCGCAGGTCGCGCGCGAGACGATCCGTGACGAACTGCGGCAGCAGACCCGTAAGCAGCGCCGCACCGCCATGCTGTACGGCGCTTCCGGAGCCGTCGCCCTCTACGCGGGAGCGGCCCTCGCTCTCGCCGTGGGCCTGGCCCTCGCCATCGCCCTGCCGGACTGGGCCGCTGCGCTGGTCACCGCGGCGATCCTCGGGGTCATCGCCTACGTGCTGCGCGGGGCGGCACGGCCCACACACCGACACATGACCGAACCGGCCGCCGGCCATCCGGAGCGTGTCCCCGGCAGCGCCGCGCCGTATCCGCCGATGCCGCCCGTCGCGCCCGGCGAGGCTCCCTCGGCGACCGGGGCGCCGACGGCGGACACCCCGCAGCCGGGCGCGCCCGCACTGGGCCCGGTGCCGCGGCCGGACCTGATCGACCCCGAGAACCCGCACCACCGGGCGTGACGACCGGTGCGCACGCCTTCGACGAGGCCGCTGACCAGGCGTCGTAGGACCGTCGTGGTGACCGGGGCAAGCGGCGGCGTCGGCCGGGCCAGCGCCCGCGCCTTCGCCGCCCGGGGCGACCGGGTCGCCCTGCTGGCCCGGGGCCGCGAGGGCCTCGCCGCGGCGGCGGACGACGTGCAGCGCGCCGGGGGTGAGGCGCTGGTCGTCACGGTCGACATGGCCGACGCCAAGGCCGTCGACGACGCCGCCCAGCAGGTCGTGGACGCGTTCGGAAGGATCGACGTCTGGGTCAACAACGCCTTCGCCGGAGTCTTCGCGCCGTTCACGGAGATCACCCCGGACGAGTTCCGGCGGGTGACCGAAGTGACGTACCTGGGCTGTGTGTTCGGCACGCGGGCCGCGCTGCGCCACATGCTGCCGCGGGACCGGGGCACGATCGTGCAGGTCGGTTCCGCGCTCGCCTACCGGGGGATTCCGCTGCAGTCCGCCTACTGCGGCGCCAAGCACGCGATCCAGGGGTTCAACGAGTCACTGCGGTGCGAGCTGTTGCACGAGGGGAGCGGGGTGCGGACGACGATGGTGCAGCTGCCCGCCGTCAACACGCCGCAGTTCGACTGGGTGCTGAGCCGGGTGCCGGGGCGGGCCCGGCCGGTGGCGCCGGTGTATCAGCCGGAGGTCGCGGCGCGGGCGATCGTGCACGCGGCGCGGCACGGGCGGCGCCGGGAGTACTGGGTGGGCGGCTCCACGGTGGCCACACTGCTCGCCAACGCCGTGGCTCCCGGGCTGCTGGAACGCTACCTCGCCCGGACCGCGTTCGACGCCCAGCGGGACGCGGGCGAGCATCCCGGGCAGGGGAACCTGTGGGTGCCGGCCGACGGTCCGCACGGGCGGGACTTCGGCGCGCACGGACGGTTCGACGAGGAGTCCCTGCCGGCCGGCCCACAGGAATGGGTTTCCCGGAACCGTGGACATGTGGGGAAGGCACTCACCGTCGGCGCCGGGGTGCTGGCGGCACGCAGGCTGACGCGGCTTGCCCGCCGTTAGGCGACCCGGTATTCCTCCACGTCGTCCGTCCGCAGCGTCAGACCGTGGCCCGTGCCCGCGGTGGGGCGGACGGTGCCGCCCGTGGGGTCCAAGGCGCCGGTGAAGAACATCGACTCGATCCGGACGTGGTCGTGGAACCACTCGATGTGCCGCAGGTTGGGGATCGCGGCCGCCACGGCGGCGTGGGCGTGCGGGGCGCAGTGGGCGGAGACCTCCAGGCCGTGCGCCTGGGCCAGGGCCGCCGCGCGCAGGAACTCGGTGATGCCGCCGCAGTGGGTGGCGTCGATCTGCAGGCAGTCGACCGCGCCCGCCGTGATCATGCGGGCGAAGTAGGGCAGGTCGTAGCCGTACTCGCCCGCCGCGATGTCGCAGACCAGGGCGTCACGGACCAGCCGCAGCCCCGTCAGGTCGTCGGAGGGCACCGGTTCCTCGAACCAGCCGACGCCGTGCTCGGCCAGCGCGTGACCGACACGCACCGCCTGTTTGCGGGTGTAGGCGCCGTTGGCGTCGACGTACAACTCGGCCTGATCGCCGATGACATGGCGGGCCGTGTGCACCCTGGCCACATCGCGGGCCACCGCCCGGCCCCGGCTCTCGCCGATCTTCATCTTCACGCGCGGGATGTGCTGACCGTGCACCCAGCCGTTCAACTGCGCGGCCAGATGGGTGTCGTGGTACGTCGTGAAGCCGCCGCTGCCGTAGACGGGAACCCGCTCCCGGACCGTGCCCAGCAGCCGGGCCAGCGGGAGTTCCAGGAGCCGGGCCTTCAGGTCCCACAGGGCGATGTCCAGGGCCGAGATCGCGCAGGACGCGATGCCCGGGCGGCCCGCGTTGCGCACGGAGCGGACCATGGCGTGATGGGCGGCCGGGATGTCCAGGGCGGTGCGGCCCTCGACGAGCGGGGCGAGGTGGTCGCGCAGGAAGTCGCCGACCGCCAGCGGGCCGTACGTCCAGCCCGTGCCGGTCGCCTCGCCCGCCGTCACCTCGGTGAGCACCACGGTCGTGGTGTCCCAGTCCAGCGTGCCGTCCGCCTCGGGGGCGTCCGTGGGCACCGTGTACACCGACACGGCGGGGCGATGCAGCTTCATCGGGCCCTCACGAGATCAGTGGCTCTGCTGGAGCTGGGGCAGCACCTTCGTACGGTAGAAGTCGAAGAACGCGCGCTGTTCGGGGCCGATCTGGTTGACGTAGATCCGGTCGAAGCCGGCCTCGGCGAACGCGTTCAGCGTGGCGACGTGCTCGTCGACGTCGTCGCCGCAGACCGTGTTGTCACGCACCATGTCCTCGGTGATCAGCGGCTCCAGCTGCTCGAAGTGGCGCGGTGAGGGCAGGATCTGGCCCATCTCGCCGGGCAGCAGCTGGTTCGACCACAGCCGGCGTACCGTGCGGACGGCCTCGTCGCGGTCGGTGCCGTAGCAGACCTTCGTCCCGCCGCTCACCAGCTTCGCGCCCCCGCCGCCCTTGCGGAACTGCTCCACCATCGATGCCTCGGGCGTCATCGTGATGTAGCCGTCGCCGACACGTGCCGCCAAGGCCGTCGCCTTGGGGCCGAAGCCGGAGATGTCGATCGGGACGGGCTCGTCGGGGACGGTGTACAGGCGGGCGTTCTCGACCTTGTAGTGCGTGCCGAAGTGGCTGATCTCCTCGCCGGAGAACAGCTTGCGCATGATGAGGATCGCCTCCTCCAGCATGTCCATACGGACGCTCGCGGGCGGCCAGGTGTGGCCGACGACGTGCTCGTTCAGTGCCTCGCCCGTGCCGACGCCGAGGCGGAAGCCGTTCGTCATCACCGCGCTGGTCGCGGCGGCCTGTGCCACCACCGCCGGATGGATCCGGACCGTCGGGCAGGTGACCGCGGTCTCGATCGGCAGGGACACCGCCTGGGAGATCGCGCCGATCACCGACCACACGAAGGGGCTCTGGCCCTGGGCGTCGTTCCAGGGGTGGTAATGGTCCGAGATCCACAGCGTCTCGAATCCGGCCTGCTCCGCCATCCTCGCCTGTTCGACGAGATCCGCGGGGCCGAACTCCTCGCAGGAGAGGAAGTAGCCGTACCGGGGCATGGAGGACACCTCCGCGAGGGAGCGGGTCGGGCGGGTCACCGGCCGGGTATCCGCCCGCCCCGGCACGAAACGCCGGTGCAGTGGGGCCCGAACGAGGGCCCGGCGCGTTTGGGTGCCCCGGCCAGGGGGACGCGGAAAACCTCGTACGAGCCACACCCCCTCTGCCTCGAGGGCGTGGGGGACCCCCACCGGAGGCGAACGTGAGTCGACCCCGCATCGTGATCGTCGGCGCCGGTTTCGCCGGCTACCGGACCGCCCGCGAGCTGTCGCGGCTGGCCCGGGACAAGGCCGACATCACCCTGCTCAACCCGACCGACTACTTTCTGTATCTGCCCCTGCTGCCCCAGGTGGCCGCCGGGATCCTGGAGCCGCGCCGGGTCACCGTCTACCTCTCCGGCACCCTGCCCCGGGTGCGGCCGGTGCTCGGCGAGGCCGACGGCATCGACCTCGACGCGCGCACCGTGCACTACTCCGACCCCGAGGGCGGTGGCGGCACCCTCCAGTACGACCGGCTGGTGCTCGCCGCCGGCAGCGTCAACAAACTGCTGCCCATCCCCGGCGTCGCCGAGCACGCGCACGGCTTCCGCGGACTGCCCGAGGCGCTCTATCTGCGCGATCACGTGACCCGGCAGGTGGAGCTGGCGGCCGCCGCCGACGACCCCAAGAGCTGTGCCGCGCGGTGCACCTTCGTCGTGGTCGGCGCCGGTTACACCGGTACCGAGGTCGCCGCGCACGGGCAGATGTTCACCGACGCGCAGGTCCGCAAGCATCCCCTGCGGGAGGGCATGCGGCCACGCTGGATGCTGCTGGACATCGCACCGCGCGTCCTGCCCGAGCTGGACGAACGGCTCTCCCGCACCGCCAACCGCGTGCTGCGGCAGCGGGGTGTCGACGTGCGGATGGGGACCTCCGTGAAGGAGGCCATGCACGGGGGAGTCCTGCTGACCGACGGCGAGTTCGTCGACACCCGCACGCTGGTGTGGTGCGTGGGCGTACGGCCCGATCCGCTCGTCGACTCCCTCGACCTGCCCATGGAACGCGGGCGGCTGCTCGTCGACCCCAACCTCCAGGTGCCGGGCCGGCCGGAGGTGTTCGCGTGCGGGGACGCGGCCGCCGTGCCCGACCTCGACCGACCGGGGCAGTACACGCCGATGACCGCGCAGCACGCCTGGCGGCACGGCAAGGTCTGCGCGCACAACATCGCCGCATCCTTCGGGGCGGGGGAGCCGCGGGCCTACCGCCACCGGGACCTGGGGTTCGTCGTGGACCTGGGCGGCGCACAGGCGGCGGCCAACCCGTTCGGCGTGCCGCTGTCCGGGCCCGTCGCGGGCGCGGTCACCCGCGGTTACCATCTCGCCGCGATGCCCGGCAACCGGGTGCGGGTCGCCGCCGACTGGCTCCTGGACGCGGTACTGCCGCGCCAGGCGGTCCAGTTGGGGCTCGTACGGTCCTGGTCGGTACCGCTGGACACGGCTTCCCCGGAGCTGGCCCGGGTGCCGGGCCGGGGGGAGACGGGGGCGGGGGCTGGCGCCGCCGGCGTGGGGGAGGGGGACGGTGGTACGGGGGCTGCGGAGAGGCAACCGGGCCCGGAGCCTGCGGAGAGCCGGCCCGGCTCTGAGTCCGCGAAGAGTCAGCCGGGCTCGGAACCGGCGAAGAGCCAGCTGGGCCAGGAACCCGCAAGGAACCAGCCGGGTGGGGAGCCGGCGAAGAACCAGCCGGGTGGGGAGCCGGCGAAGAACCAGCCCGGCGAAGAGCCGGCGAAGAAGCAACCACCCCCCGCCCCCGGCGAGGGCCACCCCTCACCCGGCCCCGTCAAGCGCACCGACATCCCCGCCGAAGGAGACCGATGAACACCCCCGAACTCGTCGAGCTGGCGCAGCAGCTGCGCGTGGACAGTGTGCGGTGCTCCGCTGCCGCAGGCTCGGGGCACCCCACGTCCTCGATGTCCGCCGCCGATCTGATGGCCGTCCTCCTGGCCAACCACCTGCGCTACGACTTCGACCGCCCAGACCACCCGGGCAACGACCGTTTCATCCTCTCCAAGGGACACGCCTCGCCCCTGCTGTACTCCGCCTACAAGGCGGTCGGCGTGGTCGACGACGTCGAACTGCTCACCTTCCGCAAGCTGGGCAGCCGCCTCGAAGGGCACCCCACGCCGCAGCGGCTGCCGTGGGTGGAGACGGCCACCGGATCGCTCGGGCAGGGACTGCCGGTCGGCGTCGGCATCGCCCTGGCCGGCAAGCGGCTCGACCGCACCGGTTACCGCGTGTGGGTGCTGTGCGGTGACAGCGAGCTCGCCGAGGGCGCCGTGTGGGAGGCTGCCGAGCACGCCTCGTACGAGCATCTCGACAACCTCACCGCGATCGTCGACGTCAACCGGCTCGGCCAGCGCGGCCCCACCCGGCACGGCCACGACCTCGACGCCTACGCCCGCCGTCTGGAGGCCTTCGGCTGGCACACCGTCGAGGTCGACGGGCACGACGTCGACGCGATCGACCGTGCGTACGGGGAGGCGATCTCGACCAAGGGGCAGCCCACCGCCGTCCTCGCCCGCACTCTGAAGGGCAGGGGCGTCGGCGCCGTCCAGGACCGCGAGGGTCTGCACGGAAAGCCGCTGCCCGACCCCGACGAGGCCATCGCCGAACTCGGCGGCCCCCGCGACCTGCGCGTCCACGTGCACGAACCGCACAGCGCCCGCCTGCTGCACGCCGTGCGCGACGGGCAGGTCGAGCTGCCCCGCTTCGACAAGGGCGAGGAGGTCGCGACCAGGGACGCCTACGGCAAGGCGCTCGCCGCCCTCGGCACCGGACGCGGCGAGATCGTCGCCCTCGACGGCGAGGTGAGCGACTCCACCCGCGCCGAGTACTTCGCCAAGGAACACCCCGAGCGTTTCTTCGAGTGCTACATCGCCGAGCAGCAGCTGGTCGCCGCCGCGGTGGGCCTGTCGACGCGCGGCTGGGTGCCGTACGCCTCGACGTTCGCCGCGTTCCTCACGCGCGCGTACGATTTCGTCCGCATGGCGTCGATCAGCGGCGCCGGTATCAACCTGGTCGGCTCGCACGCCGGGGTCGCGATCGGGCAGGACGGGCCCTCGCAGATGGGCCTGGAGGACCTGGCGATGTTCCGGGCCGTGCACGGCTCGACCGTCCTGTACCCGTGCGACGCCAACCAGACCGCCCGGCTCGTCGCCGCCATGGCGGATCTCGACGGCATCCGCTATCTGCGCACCTCGCGCGGCAAGAGTGCCGTGATCTACGGGCCCGACGAGGAGTTCCCGATCGGCGGCAGCAAGGTGCTGCGCTCCTCCGACCGGGACCGGCTGACCCTTGTCACGGCGGGCGTGACGGTGCCCGAGGCGCTGGCCGCCGCGGACGCCCTCGACCGGGCGGGCATCCAGGTCCGGGTGATCGACCTGTACTCGGTCAAGCCCGTCGACCGGCTCACCCTGCGGCAGGCCGCCGAGGACACCGGCTGTCTGCTGACCGTGGAGGACCACCACGAGGCGGGCGGCCTCGGGGACGCGGCCCTCGACCCCTTCCTGGACGGGCGACCCATGCCGCGTCTGGTGCGTCTCGCGGTGCGGACCATGCCGGGCTCGGCGGCCCCCGACGAGCAGCTGCATGCGGCGGGCATCGACGCCGAGTCCATCGTCGCCGCCGTCCAACTCCTCGTGGAACAGGCGGTCGTGCGGTGAGCGGTGACGACGTACGGGCCGTGCGGGCCGGCCGGCGCACGGTCGAGGTGCAGCGGCCGGACAAGGTGCTCTTCCCCAGTGGCGGGGACGCCAAGGAGTACACCAAGAGCGACCTCGTCGACTACTACCGGGCCGTCGCCCCGTTCATGCTGCCGCAGTTGCGCGGCCGGCCGTTGATGCTGGAGCGGCATCCGGACGGCCTGGACGGTCCGCAGTTCATGCAGAAGAACACGCCGGACACCTACCCGGACTGGATCACCCGCGTCGAGGTGCCCAAGGAGGGCGGCACCGTCTGTCACACCGTCTGCGACGACACCGCCACCCTCGTCTACCTCGCCGACCAGGCCTGTATCACCCTGCACCGCTGGCTGTCGCGCACCGGACGCCTGGAGAGCCCGGACCGGATGGTCTTCGATCTCGATCCCTCCGGCGACTCCTTCGCACCCGTCCGCGAGGCGGCCCGGCTGCTCGGCGAGCTGCTCGACGAACTGAAGCTGCCCTCCGCCCTGATGACCACCGGTTCGCGTGGCCTGCACGTGATCGTGCCGGTCGGCAGGCACCACGGCTTCGACGAGGTACGCGAGTTCGCCCGGGACGTCGCCGACACCCTCGCCGCCGCCCACCCCGACCGGCTCACCACCGCCGCCCGCAAGAAGGACCGCGGCGACCGTCTCTACCTCGACGTGCAGCGCAACGCCTACGCGCAGACCGCCGTCGTCCCCTTCACCGTCCGCGCCCGGCCCGGCGCCCCCGTGGCGGTCCCGGTCACCTGGGACCAGCTGGACGAGCCGGACTTCGGCCCACGCCGCTGGACCATCGCCGACGCCGCCGACCAGGCCCGCACCAACCCCTGGGCCGACACGCCGACCCGCGGACGCGCCCTGGGGCCGGCGCGGCGCAGGCTCGACGCACTGCGTGGCTGACATCCGGAGGTTTGGCCAAGGTCCGTGTGGCCACCCGGAGTTCGAGGTGGCCATGTCGAACGCACAGAACACATCGGACGCACAGCATTCACGTCACGACCCCGAACACGCCGAAGACCCCAGGGCGGACGACCGGGCGAGCCCCATGCAGGTGCTGCGTCATGCGCGCACCCAGCTGGCGGAGCTCACCGGCATGGCCGCCGAGACCGTGTCGTCCTTCGAACAGGCCGAGGACGGCTGGTCGCTGGAGGTCGAGGTCCTCGAACTCGCCCGCGTGCCCGACACGATGAGCCTGATGGCGAGCTACCGGGTCGACCTCGACCCGGACGGACAGCTCACCGGCTACCGGCGCGTTCGCCGCTACGAACGCGGGCGGGCCGACGCACACAGGCCCAGCGGCCGTTAGGCCGCCCGCCCGCGCCCCCCACATCTCTAGACAAAACAGACAAGGAGGACCGCTCGGCATGACCGTTGTCCCGGCACAGCAGACCGGCGGCGGAGGCGGCTCCAGCGGCCTGTACGACGTCCTGGAACTGGTCCTCGACCGAGGGCTCGTCATCGACGCCTTCGTACGTGTCTCCCTCGTCGGCATCGAGATCCTGAAGATCGACGTCCGGGTCGTCGTCGCCAGCGTCGATACCTATCTGCGCTTCGCCGAGGCGTGCAACCGGCTCGACCTGGAGGCCGGGCCGCGCAAGAGCCCCGGCCTGCCCGACGTCGTCGGCGAGATCACCGAGTCCGGCGCGCGCGGCAAGTCCAAGGGCGCACTGTCCGGCGCCGCGCAGACCGTCTCCGACGCCTTCAAGCGGGCACGTGACGAGGGCTCGCAGCCCGAGAGCGAGTCCCGGCCGCGCGCCCGCAAGGCCACCACGGCCCGCCGGAAGGAGGAGCCGGAGTGAGCACCTACGTCTACGGCATCACCGCACGCTCGCACTCCGCGCTCCCCGAGGGCATGGGCGGCGTCGGTGATCCCGCCCGACCTGTGCGCATCCTGACGGAGGGCGACCTGGCGGCGATCGTCAGCGACGCACCCGAGGGCCTGCGCCCCAAGCGCAGGGATCTGATGGCCCATCAGAATGTACTGGCCGAGGCCGGAGCGGCCGGCTGTGTGCTGCCCATGCGGTTCGGCAGCGTCGCCCCGGACGACGACACGGTCACCGGCGTCCTCGCCGAACGCGCCGCGCACTACTGGGAGCGGCTGCGGGCCCTGGACGGCAAGGCCGAGTACAACGTCAAGGCCTCGCACGTCGAGGAGGCGGTCCTGCACCGCGTGATGGCCGAGAATCCGGAGATCCGGGCCCTGGCGGAGGCCAACCGGCAGTCGGGCGGCGGCAGTTACGAACAGAAGGTGCGGCTCGGCGAGATGGTCGCCGCCGCGGTGCAGAGCCGGGAGGCCGAGGACGCCGCGGAGCTGCAGCACGCCCTGGAACCGGTCGCCGAGGCCGTGAGCGTGGGCCCCGACTCCGTCGGCCGGCCGGCCAACGTCTCGTTCCTGGTGGACCGCGGCGCCGCCGAGATGTTCCTGGCCGCGGTGGAGCAGGCCCGCAAGGACCATCCGCACCTCGATCTGCGGGTCAACGGACCGCTCCCGCCGTACAGCTTCGTCGAGCCGGGCCCCGCCGAGCCGGCGGGCAGCACGGCCGGCCGCGCGGATACGGCGGAGGAGTAGCCCATGGGCCTGATCGGAGAGGTACTGCTGCTGCCGTTCGCCCCGGTGCGCGGCAGCGCATGGGTGATCGGACAGGTGCTGCGCGAGGCGGAACGGCGGTACTACGACCCGGCCGCGGTACGGGCCGAGCTCGCCGTGCTGGAGCGGCGGCTCGAGTCGGGCGAGATCGACGAGGAGGAGTTCGACCGCCGTGAGGACGACCTCCTCGACCGCCTGGAGACCGGGCTGCGCGGTGGCCCGGGAGCTGCGGTCGTGGGAACGGACGACGAGGAATACGGCGGAGAAGGGGAACCCGAAGAAGAATACGAAGAGGTGGAACCCCGGGAAGAAGGGGAGCCCGAAGTGGAGAAGGAGACCGAGGACGAGTACCGGGACGAGTGCGCCGGGAGCCGTCGATGACCTCGCCCGGCCGGCTCCCGGAGTCCTACGGCCACGACGGTGGCGCCAACCTTGCCGACATCCTGGAACGCGTGCTCGACAAGGGCGTCGTCATCGCGGGCGACATCCGGATCAACCTGCTCGACATCGAGCTGCTCACCGTCAAGCTGCGGCTCATCGTCGCCTCCGTCGACAAGGCGAAGGAGATGGGCATCGACTGGTGGGAGGACGACCCGGCGCTGTCGTCCCGGGCCCACCGCTCCGGACTCGCCCGGGAGAACGCCGAGTTGCGTGAGCGGCTGGCGGAGCTGGAGACCGGCAGAACACAGGAGGAGGCCTCATGACCGGACTGCGGTACGTGTACGCCGTCTGCCGCCCCTTCGGCGCGGCCCTGCAGACCCAGCTGACCGGCGTGGCGGGCGCCCCGCCCAAGCTGCTGCACCACCGCGGTCTGGTCGCCGTGGTCAGTACGGTGCCGGAGCGGGACTTCGCGGAGGAGCCGCTCCGTGCCCATCTGGAGGACCTGGAGTGGCTCACGGCCACCGCCCGTGCCCACCACGGCGTGATCGACGCGCTGATGACGGTGACCACGCCCTTGCCGCTCCGGCTGGCCACGGTGTTCCGGGACGACAGCGGCGTACGCATGATGCTGGAGGCCCGCGAGGGCGACTTCCGGCGCACTCTCGACCGGCTGGAGGGGCGGGTGGAATGGGGTGTGAAGGTGTACGTCGAATCCGCACCCGGTGAAACTCCCGGGGGAACCGTGGAAAGCGAGCCGGCGGCCGGGAAAGCCGTGTCCGGGCGGGACTATCTGCGGCAGCGCAGTATGCGTGCCCGGGAGCAGGAGGACAGGTGGCGGAAAGCCGAGGAGTTCGCGACCCGGCTGCATGAAACGCTCGCCGCGCATGCCGACGATTCCCGGCTGCACGCGCCCCAGGATCCCGCGCTGTCCGGTACCTCCGGCCGCAATGTTCTGAATGCGGCCTATATGGTGTCGCGCGCCGAATCCGAGGAGTTCGTGGAAATCGTGGACCGGACGAAGGACGACGCGCCCGGAATGCGGGTGGAACTCACCGGCCCCTGGGCGGCCTATTCCTTCGCGGGGGAGAAGCCGTGACGGTGATCGAACGCCGTGAGGTCGCCCTCGTGGACCTGCTCGACCGGCTGCTGGCGGGCGGGGTCGTGATCACCGGCGACGTCACCCTGCGCATCGCGGACGTCGATCTCGTCCGTATCGACCTCAACGCGCTGATCAGCTCGGTGAACGCTCAGGTGCCGGCCCCCTGGGGTGAGGACCTGTGACAGCCCGCCGGGGCCGTCTCGAGCTCGAGCCCGACACCGTCGAGCGCGATCTGGTCAAGCTCGTCCTCACCGTCGTGGAACTGCTCCGCCGGCTGATGGAACGGCAGGCGCTGCGCCGGTTCGACACGGGTGATCTCAGCGAGGAGCAGGAGGAGCGGATCGGGCTCACCCTGATGCTGCTCGACGACCGGATGACCGAGCTGCGCGAGCGCTACGGACTGCGGCCCGAGGACCTGAATCTGGACCTCGGGCCGCTCGGACCGTTGCTGCCCCGGGACTGAGCTCCCGGGTCAGTTCACCACCTGTACCAGCGGCCCCTGCCTCCGGCTGCGGTCGTACCCCGCATCAGGAAGCCCAACAGCCACAGAACAAGGACCGCGATCGCAATCCACCAAAGCACCTCTACCGCGAATCCGGCGCCGAACAGAAGCAGCACCAAAAGCAGTACCAGCAGGATGGGAACCATAATGTGAACCTCCTGCTCTCCGAGTTTCCCGAAAGGGAATGTTCAGGCTTCCTTGCGGCACAGAATTTCTCCGTGCAGAACCGCGAACCAGCCGTCGTCCTGTTTCCCCCACTGGCGCCAGGCCTCCGATACGGCCCGCAACTGTTCCGGGCTCGCATGCCCGCCCTCCGTGGCCCGCCGTGCGTAGGCGGACGCGAGGGTGCGGTCCGCCCACAGGCCGCTCCACCACTCCCGCTCGTCCGGCGTCGAGAACGTCCAGGTGCCGGACGTGGCGGTGATGTCGGTGAGCCCGGCTTGCAGCGCCCAGGACTTCAGCCGGCGTCCCGCATCCGGCTCACCGCCGTTGGCGCGGGCCACCCTGCGGTACAGGTCCAGCCAGTCGTCCAGGCCGGGTGAGGCGGGATGCCAGGTCATCGCCGCATAGTCCGAGTCGCGGGCGGCGATGAACCCGCCCGGTCTCGTCACCCGCCGCATCTCGCGCAGTGCCTGCACGGGATCGCCGACGTGCTGGAGCACCTGGTGGGCGTGGACCACGCAGAAGGTGTCGTCCGGGAAGTCCAGGGCGTGCACGTCGGCGACCGCGAAGTCGACGTTGGTCAGGCCGCGTTCGGCCGCCGTGGCCCGCGCCCGGTCCAGGATGTCCGGTGCGAAGTCGACACCGGTGACATGGCCGTCGGGGACCAGTGCGGCCAGGTCGGCGGTGATGGTGCCGGGCCCGCAGCCGACGTCCAGGATCTTCATGTGGGGCTGCAGCGAGCCGAGGAGGTACGCGGCGGAGTTGGCGGCGGTCCGCCAGGTGTGCGAACGCAGCACGGACTCGTGGTGCCCGTGCGTGTAGACGGCGGTTTCCTGTGCTTTCGGCATGGCTGTACCCCTTCGCGTCACGCAGGTTCACGTCCTCCGCCACCGTACGCGCCCGGTCGAATGATGAGACAGCTTGTTCTGCAATATGGACTGATGGGTCGTCAGTTCCTGGGTACGGGCCGGTAGACGACCAGTGCCTCGGGCAGCTTCTCCAGCGTGACCTCGCCCTCCACCTCGGTGACCTCTCCGTCGTAGGCGAGCAGCGTGCCCGGTGCGACGCCGGACAGCCGCAACCGGCCCACCTGGACCGCCGCGTGCGCCGGGGAGCGGGTCAGCGGGCCGGCCAGGGCGGCGGCGAGCAGCCGCAGCGCCGGTCCGCGCCCGCCGTGCACGACCCGTACGTCGAGCTGCCCGTCCGCGAGCTCGAGCCGGCGGGCCGGTGCGAGGCCCATCCGGTGGTAGGTGCCGTTCCCGGCGAACAACAGCCACAACGGCCTTGGCCTGCCGCCGAGTTCGACCTCCAGCGGATGCCGGTCCGCACGCAGCACGCGCAGCGCCGCGAGCACCCCCGCCGGCCAGCTGCCGATCCGGTGCGACCAGCGGTCCCGTTCACGGACCAGCTCCGGATAGACGCCCAGGCTGCATGTGTTGACGAAGACGCCCTGCTTCTCGCCGCAGGTGAACCGGCCCACGTCCACCCGCACGGCGTCACCCCGCCGGACCGCGCGACTCAGCGTTCGGACGTCCTGCACGCCCAGGTCGCCGGCGAAGTGGTTCAGCGTGCCTCCGGGCAGCACCGCGAGCGGCAGGCCGCGGCGCAGGGCGATCTCCGCGGCCGCGTTCACCGTGCCGTCGCCGCCGCACACCCCGAGCACCCGGGCCCGGGCGGCCGCCTTCTCCAGCTCGTCCCGCATGTCCTCCGGCGCGCACTCGACGACCTCCGCCCGCGGCAGCGCATCCCGCAGCGCCGGCACCCGGTCCGCCCTGCCCGCGGCCGTGTTGGCCACGACGACCAGGCCCTCGCCCTCGGGCAG
>NZ_JBQQCE010000300.1:0-12019 GCF_052245645.1 Streptomyces sp. KR55
GGCGTGGTGAGGTGCAGCCCGCGGACGATGACCACCGCCGGGCTCGATGATCGCTGCCGGGCTCGGGGAGCGGACGTCGCCGCCGACGCTCGCCGGCGCGAACAACGGCGGCCCACCTGCACTCTCGCAGGTGGGCCGCCGCCTTCGGATGGTGGGCGATACTGGGTTCGAACCAGTGACCTCTTCGGTGTGAACGAAGCGCTCTCCCACTGAGCTAATCGCCCGGGCGCAGGAAGTACATTACCCCATGTCAGGCGGTGCCTGTGACCGGCGTCGGCCGCTAGGACCTGTCCGGCCGATCATGCCGCAGACGGGGGGTCTGGCACGCACATCTGCCGCGTTGTCGTCACTCTCCCCCACACTCGAACCGAGCTCGCGCGGGGGCACCCCCATCGCTCCGCGTCGACTCCCTCCTCCGCCTTGCAGCTGCACGCACCAGACCCCGCTCACCGGCACTGCCGAGGAACCGTCGCTTTCCTGCAACCTGATCCGCCGGACAGGCCCTACCTGCGCCCTTCCACGGAGCAGCGGATCACTGGTTCTCGATCTTCCACGGCATCATGAGGCCGAACTTCCAGAGGTAGACACCGGCGAGGACACCGATGATCACGCAGCCGATCGTCGTCAGGATGATGTTGCGCCGCCGCACCCTGGGATCGAGGGCGCGCTGAGCCGCCTCGGTGACCTTGCGCTTGGTCCAGCGCAGGACCAGCTGGGCCCAGACGAACTCGGTCGCCCAGATCGCCATGCCGCCGAAGATGATCACCCAGCCCGGTCCGGGCAGTGGCAGCAGGATGATGCCGCCGACCACGACCGCCAGGCCCACGAGGAAGACGCCGACCTGCCAGCTCACGTGGAGCAGTCGGCGCCCCTTGATGAATTCCGGTGCTCTCGAGCCGAGCCCCCGCTCGCGCTGCACCTCGTCCCGCTTCGTCTCGTCCGCCGCCACGGCTGCCTCGCCAGGCTCGCTACTCCCCGTGTTCATACGGCCAAACCCTACCGGACCGAATCCGATCACCGGAATGGACGCACCCGACGAACGGGTTCTCGGCCGGAAGAGTTACGTAAAGACACGCAAAACACTCAGAGGGGTTTACAACGGCACCGTAGGTGGCATGTCGATTTCGCCGACGTGCGAATCCCCGAGCGCACACTGAGCGAAAGGCCCTGGCGCTTATGAACACCACGGTCAGCTGCGAGCTGCACCTGCGCCTCGTTGTGTCGAGCGAGTCCTCCCTGCCTGTCCCCGCAGGCCTGCGGTACGACACGGCCGACCCCTACGCCGTGCACGCCACCTTCCACACCGGAGCCGAGGAAACCGTCGAGTGGGTGTTCGCCCGCGACCTCCTCGCCGAAGGGCTTCACCGGCCCACCGGCACCGGCGACGTCCGCGTCTGGCCGTCGCGCAGTCACGGTCAGGGCGTCGTGTGCATCGCCCTGAGCTCCCCGGAGGGGGAGGCGTTGCTCGAGGCCCCGGCGCGGGCCCTGGAGTCGTTCCTGAAGCGGACCGACGCCGCCGTGCCACCCGGCACCGAGCACCGGCACTTCGATCTCGATCAGGAGCTCTCGCACATTCTGGCGGAAAGCTAGGCGAGGCCTCACAGAGCTGCCCGGCGCCGTCCAACTCGGGGAGACGGCTCGGGCCAGGACAACCGCATACGGCACACACCGACGCCGCCACCGTGAACCTCCGGGGGGCGGCGCCGGTACGCGTGTTTCGCCCCCGCCCCGCCTTCCGGGAACCGCGCTGCCGCCGTCCGGCGTTCTACCGGCAGGCGCAGGCTGGTGCGGGGCGCAGGCAGTGGGGCGCCGTTCCGCGAGCCACTACCATCGGCCAGCATCGGCGGGCGCCCGCCCGACCCCCAGGCCAGGGAGCGAAACGTGCTGATCACCCACGACACCCGGTGCGCGCTCGACACCGTGGTCGATCTGGTGAACACCGCGCCGGAGGACGACACGACGCCGGACGGGCTGCCGGATGTCGCGGCTCTCGCGGATTTTGTACGAAAGCACGAGATCAGCGACGTCGGGGTGCTCTCGGAGTTCGACCTTTCGGCAGTCCGCAAGATCCGGAGCCGGTTCGCCGGGATCTTCGCGGCGGCGGACGCCCGGACCGCGGCCGGAATGATCAACGATCTGGTCGCCGCCGCCGGCACCACGCCCCGGCTCACGGACCACGACGGCTACGACTGGCACGTGCACTACTTCGCGCCCGGCGCCTCCGTGGCCGATCACCTCGCGGCCGACTGCGGCATGGCGCTCGCCTTCTTCGTGGTCGCCGGGGAACAGGAGCGGCTGCGGCGCTGCGAGGCTCCCGACTGCCGGCGCGCCTTCGTCGATCTCTCCCGCAACCGTTCGCGCCGCTACTGCGACAGCCGCACCTGCGGGAACCGCCTGCATGTGGCGGCGTACCGGGCTCGGCGCAAGGAGGCGACGGGCTGACGACGCCCGGCGGGACGGGGGGCCGGGCGGCGGTCGGCGGTCGGCGGAAGCGGGACACCGGTGCCGACGCGGTGCCCGGCGGGTGGCGCCGGGGACCGCGCGTACGGCTCAGAGCAGCAGCAGATCGTGCAGCGCAGCCATGAGCAGCAGACACCCGATCACCGCAAGGAAGATCATCAGCGGTGGCTGGGAAAGGGCGAAAAGGCACCCGCGCGGCTCGTCCTGAGGCGGCGCGGCGTCGCTCTGTGTCGTGTCCAGCATCTCGCGGGCGATGATGGCGCAGCAGACACCCCCGACGCGATCAACACGCTCGGAAGGTACGGGAGTTCGCCGAATTCCATGATCTTGTGCACGATCGGTGTCTCAGGCCGGACGGCTTACGACCGCACGCGATCTCTGCTTCGTTTCAGTCATCGGGCCGACGTCATATGCCGTGCTTCTTCAGGATGGCCTCGATGTCGCTGAAATCGTCCGCGGAATCGGCCCGGGGCTTGGGCTGGGGCCTGGCGGTCGCGCGGGAGGCCGGACCCAGCGAAGGTGCGGAGGCCTGCGGGGCCAGGGCGTCGGGCTGGGCCGCCGTGGCTGCCTTGCGCTCCTTGCGGGTGCCGCCCCGGCGCCGCTCCACCGCGCGTGTGCCGACGAACAGCAGCCAGGCGCCGCCGAGCACGCCGAAGCCGGCCCAGGCCGTGGGGCTGAACGCGGTGTCGGCGGCCCACTGAACGACCCCGGTCATCACCAGACCGAGGGGGACGAGTGAGTAGGCGGCGATACGGGCGGCCGTGAGGAAGCGCTTGCGGTACGCCGTCACCGCCGCGATGCCCAGGCCGGCCGCGGCAACGGCGGAACAGACGGTCTCGGCAATCATCCGGTCCTCCATGCGGGCTCGGTCGGGCGGGGCGCTTCGCTCCTTCCATCCTGCACCCCCGCGCCCTCGCAGGCCATGCTCCGACCGGACATCAGGGACATCTCCGGGTCAGCTCCTCCGCAGGTGCCGGTTCGGACATATGGCCGCACGCACTCCGGCGACCGCGGCCCGGTCAGTCCGAGGTCCCGGTTGGGTCGGTCGAGCCGCGGCTGGGAGACTGGGGTTCATGAACGACTCCTCCCCGACCCGCCCCGCGCCCGTCCTCGACATCTGGTGCGAACTCCAGTGCCCGGACTGCCGTAGCGCCCTGGACGACATCCGCGCCCTGCGCGCCCGCTACGGCGACCGGCTCGAGCTGCGGCTGCGGCACTTCCCGCTGGAGAAGCACAAGCATGCCTTCGCCGCCGCGCAGGCCGCCGAGGAGGCCGCGGAGCAGGGGCAGGGGTGGCCGTATGTCGAGGCCGTGCTGGCTCGGGTGGAGGAGCTGGACCGTAGGGGGGAACCCTTCCTGGTCGAGGTGGCCGGTGAACTCGGCCTGGACGCGGAGGAGTTCGACACCGCCCTCGTCGACGGCCGGCACATCCTGATCGTGGACGCGGACCAGGCCGAGGGCAAGGCGATCGGCGTGACCGGCACCCCGACGTATGTCATCGGCGGGGAGCGTCTCGACGGCGGCAAGAGCCAGGAGGGGTTGCGCGAGCGCATCGAGGAGATCGCGGACCGGCTGCTGGCCGAGCAGGGTTGAACCCCGAGGCGGGGCTCAGAGCAGGTTCTTGTACAGGGAGTACCTCACCGGCACGTAGCCCAGTGACTCGTAGAGCCGCTCGGCCGGAGTGTTGCCCGCGAAGACGTTGAGGCGCAGGACTTCCTTCCCGGCGTCCACCGCCTGCCTCTCGGCCAGCAGCATCAGTGAGCGGCCGTGACCCCGGCCCCGGAAGCGCTCGTCGGCCTCGACGTCGTAGACGTACGCCATGTCCTCGGTCAGTGCGAGCCACAGGGTGCCGACCCTGGTGCCCTCGTGCTCCAGGACACTGAGCAGCATGTTCTCGGTCGCGACGCCGTGCGGGAGCAGATGGGCGTGGTCCCGTTCCGCCTTGGTCCGCGCCTCGTCCTCGGCCACCCCGCGGTCGATCCAGCTCTGCGCGTAGTGGGCCTTGTTGTAGGCGAGCCACGGCCCGTACTCCGCGGGCGTCATGGGCCTGCCCCGGCTGCCCGCGGGCAGTTCGGGCGCCATGGCGCCGAGGGCTTTCTCCATGCCGCGGTTGCGTTCGACGTAGCCGAGCGCTGTGACGAACCGCAGCGCGGCGGCGTCGGCGGGCACCGTGATCTCGATCCGGCTGCAGCCCCAGCCGCGCGCCACCTCCTCGGCGGCCAGCGCGGCCACGGTGCCCCGGCCGCGTCTGCGGTCCGCCTCCTCGATGCGCAGGTCGCGGATCTGGGCGACCGCGGGCCCGAAGAGAGCGTGTGTCGCGAGGTGTATCGCGCCGACGGGGCGGCCGTTCACGCACACGTGGTAGTGGCGGGACAGCGCCCCGTCGGCCGCGCGCTGAAGCGGCTCGATCGGCCGCAGGGTGGTGGTCATCAGGGGTGTTCTACCCGCCGCGGCGATCCGGGTCAGCCGAATTTCCGCGGCATCTGCTGTCAAGGATCGAGGTCGTCCCCGGACCGCTCGTCGAAGACTCGCATGGCCTTGGCGGTCACCGGGCCCGGGGCGCCCGGCAGTTCCCGCTCGTCGACGCGATGGACGGTCTGGATGTCGCGCAGCGTGGAGGTCAGGAAGACCTCCTCCGCCCGCTCCAGGACGTCCAACGGGAGGTCCGTCTCCTTGGCGCCGGTCCACTCGACGGTCAACGCGCGCGTGATCCCGGCGAGGCAGCCGGAGGCGAGGGGCGGGGTGTGGATCTCGCCGTCGAGGACGACGAAGACGTTGGAGCCGGTGCCCTCGCAGAGCTGTCCGACCGTGTTGGCGAACAGCGCCTCCGACGCGCCCTGTTGGTGGGCGCGGGCCAGGGCGACGACGTTCTCGGCGTACGAGGTCGTCTTCAGGCCGGTGAGCGCGCCGCGCTCGTTGCGGGTCCAGGGGACCGTGATCACGGCGGTGGAATCGGGTCGGCGCTGGGTCTCGCCGAGGGCGACGACCAGGGTCGGGCCGTGCTCGCCGCGGTCGGAGCCGAGCGGGCCGTGGCCGCCGGTGTACGTGATGCGCAGCCGGCCGAGCGGCATGGGGTTGGCCTCGAGGACGGCGGCGCAGCCGCGGCGGACCTCGTCGAGGTCCGGGTCGGGCAGGCCGAGGCCGCGGGCCGAGCGGGTCAGCCGGTCGAGGTGCCGGGTGAGCGCGAACGGCCTGCCGTCGACCGCCTTCACGGTCTCGAAGATGCCGTCGCCCACGGTCAGCCCGTGGTCGAAGACGGAGACGCGGGCGGATGTGATGTCCTGCAGCCCGCCGTCGAGCCAAAGCTTCACTGGTCGCTTCCTCGCAAGTCGGTACCGGGGGCGTCGGACCGGCCGGAGGTCCAGGGGGTGTCCCCCGGGCCGGCACAGCACGTCGTCAGTCCCTCTCCACTCACCTCGTACGCCCCCGACGCTACCGCGAGCAGCCTGGCCGCCTTCAGTTCGGTCTCCCGCCACTCCCCCTCGGGGTCCGACCCCCAGGTGATACCCGCGCCCGTGCCGAAGCGCAGCACGCCCTCCGCCCGGTCGATCCAGAAGGTGCGGATGCCGACGGCCAGCTCGCCCACTCCCCGGTCGGCGTCCACCCAGCCGATGCCGCCGCAGTACGGCCCCCGGGGTGCCGTCTCCAGCGCGTCGATGATCCGCAGGGCGCTCGACTTGGGGGCACCGGTGACCGAGCCGGGCGGGAAGGCGGCGTCGAACAGTTCCGGCCAGCCCGCGTCGG
The DNA here is from genome assembly GCF_052245645.1 of Streptomyces sp. KR55. NCBI lineage: Bacteria > Bacillati > Actinomycetota > Actinomycetes > Kitasatosporales > Streptomycetaceae > Streptomyces > Streptomyces sp. KR55. The sequence continues at coordinate 6,204 of NZ_JBQQCE010000300.1, forward strand.
CACGCAGCTCGCCGCGGACGGTGGAGACGAGGTGCACCAGTCCCGGGTGCTTCTCCACGGCGCACAGGTCGGGGACGGTCACGGTGCCGGTGGCGCAGACGCGCCCGATGTCGTTGCGGACCAGGTCCACGATCATCACGTTCTCGGCGTAGTCCTTCGCCAGGAGGTCCGCCTCGGTGCGCCCGGTGCCCTTGATCGGCCCGGACTCGACGGTGCGGCCGGCGCGGCGCAGGAAGAGCTCCGGGGACGCGGTGGCCGTCTCGACGCCGTGCTCGGGCAGCCGGATCGTTCCTGCGTACGGTGCCGGGTTGCCGCGGGCCAGCAGTGCGGTGAGGGCGTCCACGTCGGCGTCCGGTGCGACCGGCGCGGAGAGCACCCGGCAGAGGTTCGCCTGGTAGACCTCGCCGGCCGCGATGTGCTCACGGATGCGGCGCACGCCCGCCATGTACGCGGCGCGGTCGAGTGACGATGTCCAGTCACCGACGGCCGGCCCTCGCCACCGCCCCGGCACCGGGGCGGGTACCGGCTCCTCTCGTACGTCCGCGAAACGCGCGCAGGTCAGACGGCCCTCGAAGTCCGCGACGACGGCCCAGAAACCGGCGGAGTCCAGGGCCGAGGGGTCGCTGGTGACATCGAGGAGGCCGGTGGCGACGCGGTCGCCGAAGCGGGCGAGAGGAGGGAGGTCGAGCACGTTGCCGAGTCTATGGCGGGTGTCCCGCAGGCGGCCCGGGCGTGTCCTTCCCGGTGGTCGGACCACGTCCGTGACCAGGTGCAGGGCAGCACGCTGCACAAACGCGTTTTTGTACTGGCCCCGGAATCCGCTAGAGTTCAACACGTCGCCGGGACGCGCAAGCCGACCGAAACGACAGGCGGACGTAGCTCAGTTGGTAGAGCGCAACCTTGCCAAGGTTGAGGTCGCGAGTTCGAGCCTCGTCGTCCGCTCGAAGGAAGTGGGGATCCTCCCGGTCCCCTACACTCCTGGTGGAGTGGCCGAGAGGCGAGGCAACGGCCTGCAAAGCCGTCTACACGGGTTCAAATCCCGTCTCCACCTCCAAGGACGATTAGCTCAGCGGGAGAGCGCTTCCCTGACACGGAAGAGGTCACTGGTTCAATCCCAGTATCGTCCACTGGTCCGCAAGGACCTCGATCCGCAAGGATCCCCGCGCGATTAGCTCAGCGGGAGAGCGCTTCCCTGACACGGAAGAGGTCACTGGTTCAATCCCAGTATCGCGCACGCAGTGCCCGTGATCGGCTCCTCGGAGTGACGTGGAGTGATCATGGTCCCGAGGACGATTAGCTCAGCGGGAGAGCGCTTCCCTGACACGGAAGAGGTCACTGGTTCAATCCCAGTATCGTCCACACGCCCCGGAACCCCCGGCCGTCTCGTACGGCCGGGGGTTCCGTCGTGAGCACGTACTGTCGGGCTCAGCTGGAGAACAGCATGCGACCGAAGCTCTTGTGGCGGCGGCTGTCGTGGTGGCCCCCGTGGTGGCCGCCGTGCGGGGCACCCCAGGCGGGGGCGGGCGGAGCAGGGTAGGACTGCGCGGCGGGCGGAGGCGGCGGGCCCGGCTGGGACCACTGGGACTCGAGACGGGTCAGGGCCTCCAGCTCGCCGTAGTCCAGGAAGATCCCGCGGCAGTTGGCGCACTGCTCTATCTGGACGCCGTTGCGGTTGTACGTGTGCATCGGCGCGTGACACTTCGGACACTGCATGCTCGGCTCAACTCCTCGCCGTTCGGTCCTGCTTCGCGTATCGCCAGAACAGACTCTGTCCGGCTGCGGTCGGTTGCACCCTACTTCGCGAAGTTCCGGGGCAACTGGGCGGGGAGGGAAGCCATTCGGGCACAGGCGTCGACGAGGGACTGTTCCACCTCGTCCAAGGAGCGGTCCGCCGCGACGGCCTTGGCGATGGCGAGGGCGGCGGTCTGCACGGTGAGCGCGCGGGCGGGGACGTCCAGGGCGGGCCAGGGGTCGCCGGCCGTCGGGACGGCGGGGCCGTCGGCCGCACGGTAGGCGGTCAGGAAGCGGGTCCACTCGTCGGGCGTGAGCAGCCCGCAGGCGTACCAGGCGGCCGGGCGGGCCAGGTCCCAGGCCGCGGGGCCCACACCGAGGTCGTCGATGTCGATCAGCAGCCAGGGCCCGGCGGGGGCGGGGTGGCGGACGAGCTGGCCGAGGTGGAGGTCGCCGTGGCAGAGGGTGCTGGTGTCCGGCAGGGGGGCCTCGGCGCGGGCCCAGGCGGGGAGGGCTGCCCAGGCGCGCAGGACCGGGGGTGCCGCGCGGTGCGGGCGGGCGGCAGAGCGGAGGCGGGCGATCGCGCGGGCCGCCTTGGCCGGGCCGCGCATGGGTGGGAGGGGTACGGGGGATGGAGTGCGGTGGAGGCGGGCGAGGAGGGTGGCGGCAGCCTCCCAGGGGGCCTCGTCCGGGGCGTCGGGGTCGACGGGGGTGCCGTACGGCCAGAAGGTGACGAGGCGGCCGTGCAGGGTGACTGACGTCGGGCTGAGCGGGGGCAGGATGATGCCGGGGAGGTGAGCGGCGACGGTGAGGCGAGGGGCCAGGTCGGCCCTGGTCATGTCCGGGGCGTGGGCTTTGGCGACGGTGTCGGCGTGCCGGACGACTGTGGCGTCGGGGCGGTCGGCGAGGGTGAGGGTGGCTCCGCAGGGACAGGTGTCGGCGTGCGGGTGGGCTGCGTGTCTGACCTTGGCGGTCAGCTCGGAGAGCAGCGGTGTTGTCACGGGTCTCCCTCGGTGGGGTGGAGCGCTTCGAGTGAGGGTACGTCCGTGGAGTTCGGCGGCGCTTCCGGGTGCGGGGTGTTGGGGCTGGGGGTGGGTGGTTCGCGCAGCCCGGCGCTGAGGGGGTGCCTCCCCCAGAGGGGGACCCCCAGCGCCCGCCCTCCCCCATTGCTCTGGGCGCAAAGCAATGCCGGCGCAGCTCCCCAGCTGCGCCGGCATTTTGCCGTCCGCCGCACCCCCGTCCCCACGGGGTTATGGGTGGATGTCCCCGCCCGGACCGCTCTTCCGGGCCTGGGGTCGCCGCTCAGCGCCCCAGCATCACGCCCACGGACGACGCCTGTGTGGCCACTGTCTCCCAGCCGTCGAAGACGACGAGGAGCAGGACCGCCAGGGGAAGGGCCATTGCCGTTGCCACCAGGGGGTGGCGGCGGCCCGTACGGCGGGGGCGGAACGCGGCGTACGCCTTGCGTCCCTGCGTGCGGATCGCCGTCCGCGGTGCCGTGAAGGCCATGGTCCCTCTCCTGACCGTTCTCAGTTGTCGTTGGCAGCGGCGGGTGTCTGACCTCGGGGGACGAGTGCTGCACCCGCCGCTTGACCTCAAATCTAGGGGCGCGGCGGGTGCGGGGCGTCATGCCCTCGTACCGATTGGCGGGCCTCCCGGAGGATGAGCGGTCACCTGGGGAGTACTCCCCTGGGTGGAGACGCGGTCCTAGGTCTCCGGGTCTTCCCGGAGGGGACGTCCGATGTGTCCGGGCTTTTCCGAGCTGTCCTCGCGGGGTACCGGCTGCTCGACCAGGGCCAGGACCCGGTTCGCCATGAAACGAGCCGTACGGACGACAGTCCCGCTTCGGGTGACTTCGCTCACTTCCACGACGCCTCGGCGTACCGCCGTCTCCACCCGGCGGCCCGCCCTGCTCGCCACCACCTCGTACGTACGTGTCGTGTCCCCGGCGTCCACGACTATCTCGACTCGGTCACCCTTCACGGGTCCAATCCCCCTTCTACGACGGGTGGTTGGATGCGGGAGGAGAACGAATACGCCCTGCCCGCACGCTCCCTGACCACCCCTCAAGTCTCCCACCCGGCACTGACAATCCATCGGGCCGAGAGGGCGCGGCCTCTGCGCGCACACGGCCACGGAAACGTAAGCTGTGCCACGTCACACGGACCGGGCAGCGGGGATGAAAATGGCGATGATGCGCCTGAGGCGCGAGGACCCGCGCGTCGTCGGCTCGTTCAGGCTGCACAGACGGCTCGGCGCGGGCGGGATGGGCGTTGTCTACCTGGGCTCCGACAAGAAGGGGCAGCGGGTCGCACTGAAGGTGATCCGGCCGGACCTGGCGGAGGATCAGGAGTTCCGGTCGCGGTTCGCGCGCGAGGTCTCCGCCGCCCGGCGGATCCGGGGCGGGTGCACGGCGCGGCTGGTGGCGGCGGACCTGGAGGCGGACCGGCCGTGGTTCGCCACGCAGTACGTACCGGGGCCCTCCCTGCACGACAAGGTCGCCGACGAGGGGCCGCTGCGCGCGGCGGACGTCGCCGCTGTCGGGGCCGCTCTTTCGGAGGGGCTCGTCGCCGTGCACGAGGCCGGCGTGGTGCATCGCGACCTGAAGCCCTCCAACATCCTGCTCTCCCCCAAGGGCCCGCGGATCATCGACTTCGGTATCGCCTGGGCGACGGGGGCCTCCACGCTCACGCACGTCGGCACGGCCGTGGGCTCGCCCGGTTTCCTCGCCCCCGAGCAGGTCCGCGGCGCGGCGGTCACTCCGGCCACGGACGTGTTCTCGCTGGGCGCCACGCTCGCCTACGCATCGACCGGCGACTCGCCCTTCGGGCACGGCAGTTCCGAGGTGATGCTGTACCGCGTGGTCCACGAGGAGCCCCAACTGCACGGCGTTCCCGACGCGCTGGCCCCGCTCGTACGGGCCTGTCTGGCGAAGGACCCCGAGGAGCGGCCCAGCACGCTCGAACTGTCGCTGCGGCTGAAGGAGATCGCGGCTCGTGAGGCGCAGGGCCTTCTGGCCGGACGGCCGCCCGCGCCGCGCTCCGGTGAGGCGGACCGGCCCACCGGCCGGCTTGCCGACACCTACCCCGACCGCCCGCTGCGCCGTCCGCCGGGGCAGCCGGGCGCGCCCGGGATTTCCACGACCCGGGGTCCGGGCGCGCCCCGCGGTTCCGCACCGGTGCGGGGCGGAGCTCCCGCGCGCGGCACCCCGCCGCGGGCCGGCAACGCGGCCTCGCGGGGCGGGGGTGCGTCGTCGGCGCGGTCCGGGGCGGGGCCCACGCCGGCGTCGAGGAACACGCCTGCTTCCCGCAGTACGACCCGGTCCGGCGGCGGGAACCGGCCCGTGCCGCGCGGTACCGCAGGGCGTCCGGGGCCCCGGAACACCGGCGCCGGGCGGCGGCCGGCCAATCCGCGGCTGCTGCGTCAGCGGCTGTTCGTGTTCGTCGTCGTGACGCTGCTCGTTGCGCTCGGCATCGGCGTGGTGCAGGGCTGCCAGGGGCCGGCCCGGGGGCTCGGCGGCAAGCCGGGCGGCGAACGCGAGCGGCAGGAGCGCGTCCAGCCGGACCACCGGCCGCTGGACGAGGACGCGTTGATGTCCGAGCGGTTCGAGTCGACGATCGAGCAGTCCGCGCCCGAGTAGGGCCTACGTCTGGGGGCGTCGGCCCGAGTAGGGCTACGCCTGGGGCCGGCCGGTCGCCACCGCGTAGAAGGCGACCGCGGCCGCCGCGCCCACGTTGAGGGAGTCGACGCCGTGGGACATCGGGATGCGGACCCATTCGTCGGCGGCGACCAGGGCCTGGGTCGACAGGCCGTCGCCCTCGGCGCCGAGCATCAGCGCGACCCGGTCCATCCGGTGCGGAGCCGCCTCGTCGAGGCTTCTCGCCTTCTCGTCGGGGGTGAGGGCGAGGAGCGTGAAACCGGCCTCGCGGACCGACTCCAGGCCCTTGGGCCAGGTCTCCAGGCGGGCGTACGGCACGGAGAAGACCGCGCCCATCGAGACCTTGACGCTGCGACGGTAGAGGGGGTCCGCGCAGTCCGGGGAGAGCAGGCCCGCAGCCATGCCGAGGGCGGAGGACGAGCGGAAG
>NZ_JBQQCE010000301.1:0-11959 GCF_052245645.1 Streptomyces sp. KR55
GTGCGCCAGTTCCTGCCGGTGCTCAGCCAGTTCGAGGAAGGTCTCGCCGAGGCCCTGCGGGAGCGGCTCGCCGAGCACGACCCCGACGCGGCCACGCCGCTGCGGGCGGCGGTACTGGCCCGGGCCGCCGTCGGCGCGATGCGCTCCGCCCTCTTCGCGTACACCGCCCTGCCGGAGGAGGAACGCACGCCGGCCCTGGCGGACGAGCTGCTGCGCACGGCGTTCGGGCATCTGCGCGAGCCCTGAGCTCGCGACCACCTGTCCATCGGGCCACTGCAGGCCCATTGCCCAGGCAAACACTCCATGAGTAGCCTGTGTTCGCCATTCCGATCGACAGTTGAAATTTCGAACGCAGCCGCAGACGCAAGTCTCAGACGCAAGGGAGGGGGCCGGTCGTGGGACGCCTCGTACCTGCCGTGACCCGGGCTCTCGACATCCTGGAGCTCTTCCTCGACGGGGACGGCACACTCTCCGCCCCTGACATCGTGCGCAAGCTACAGCTTCCGCGCACCACCGTGCACGAACTGGTGACCACCCTCGCCGCCAGGTCGTACATCGTCCAGGTGCCCGGCCAGCCGGGACGCTACCGACTGGGCGTACGCCCGTACCAGCTCGGCAGCCGCTACGCCGAACAGCTCGACCTCGCCGCCGAGGGCCAGCAGGTCGCCCGGTCCGTCGCCGAGACGTGCGACGAGACCGTGCACGTGGCCATCCTCGAAGGCACCGACGTCATCTACATCGCCAAGGTCGACTCCACGCACGCGGTGCGCATGGTGTCGGCGGCGGGCCGTCGCCTCCCCGCCCACTGCACGTCCGTCGGCAAGATGCTGCTCGCCTCGCTGCCCGAGCCGGAGCTGACCGCACGCATCCCGGACGACGCCGACCTGGTCGCGATGACGCCGAACAGCATCACCGACCCGGCCGCCCTGCGCGAGGCCCTCGCGGGGATCCGGCAGCGGCAGATCGCCGTGGAGAGCCGCGAGTCCAACCCGGACGTCAGCTGCGTGGCCGCCCCGGTGCGCGACCGCACCGGCAAGGTGGTGGCCGCGCTGTCCATCTCCGTGCCCATGATCCGCTGGAGCGACGAGCGCCGCGCCGAACTGGAGCAGCTCGCCGTCAAGGGCGCTGCGGAGCTCTCCGAACGCCTCGGCCACCGGAGCGTGGCATGACGTACGAGGTGGCGGTACGTGCAGAGGCGACGCTCGGCGAGGGCCCGACGTGGGACCCGGCGACGGGACGCCTGATCTGGATCGACATCCTCAGTTCCCGGCTCCACACCTACGACCCCTCCTCGGGCGTCCGAACGGCCCGCTCGACCCCGCAGCACGTCGGCGCGGCCAAGCCCCGCACGAACGGCGGCCTGGTCCTCAACCTCCGCGACGGAGTCGGCCTCCTCGACCCGGACGGCTCCTTCCGCTGGCTCCACCACGACCCCGTCCCCGGCCGCCGCGCCAACGACGCCGCCGTCGCCCCCGACGGCACCCTGTGGGCGGGCACGATGCGCTACGACGAGGCCCCGGGCGGCGGCACGCTGTCCCGGATCACCGGTGACGGCTCGGCCGACGTCGTCCTCGACGACGTGACCGTGAGCAACGGCACGGGGTGGAGCCCCGACGGACGGTTGATGTACTACGTCGACTCACCGACCCGCCGCGTCGACGTCTTCGCCTTCGAGGACGGACGCGTCTCCGGTCGGCGCCCCTTCGCCGAGATCGAGGAGGGCGCCGGTTTCCCCGACGGCCTCACCGTCGACGCCGACGGCTGCGTGTGGGTGGCGCTGTGGGACGGGGGGGCGGTACGCCGCTACACGCCGAGGGGCGAGCTGGACCGGGTGATCACCCTTCCCACCCCGCGGGTCACTGCGTGCGCCTTCGGCGGACCCGACCTGTCCGACCTCTACATCACGACCGCCCGAGTGGGGCTGGACGCCCCGCACCCGGTGGCCGGATCGCTGCTGGTGATACCAGGAGCGGGAAAGGGATTGCAGCAACCGGCGTTCACGGGTTAGCACCAGCCGCGGGCACCCCGCCAACGCCGGGCTGCGCGACCCACCCCCGTCCGATCAGCGACCCGTCTACCGTCCCGTCCGATCCAACTCTCGCAGAACCTCCCGCTCCTTCGCCGTCAGCGGCGGTCCCGCAGGGGCGGGCAGAGGCGGACCCGTGAGGGCGGCCAGGAGGGCGTTCGGGCGGAAGATACGGGTCGGGCCGGCGGTCAGGCTGGTCACGTCCCACAGAGCGGAGGCCGCCGCGTAGGAGCCGGTGGCCGCTCTTGTCAGTCGGCGGGTGTACCCGGCGGCCAGACGGTCCGCGGTGTCGGGTCGGCCGCCGCGTGTTGCCGGGTACCAGACGTCCTGGCTGACGGCCAGGGTCCACGCCGCGTCAACCGTCCCGGCGGCACCGCGCTGCACGCGGCGGGCCAGTCCGGGTGCGGCCGGGCCGTCGCGCCGTAGCTCGCGGGCGAGGAGCTGGGCGCCGAGCGCGGCCACTGACATGCCCTGCCCGTAGGCCGGGTTGAAGGTGGCCACCGCGTCACCGAGGACGACGAAGCCCTCGGGCCACTGCCGGGCCTTCTCCAGATACCGCCGGACGTTGCTGGTGCTGCGCCCGATGTGGACGTCGGTGAGTGGTTCGGCGCCGGAGATCAGCCGGCCCACGATGGGGTCGGGCAGGTCGAGGGTGTACTGGAGGAAGCCGTCGGGGTCGGCGGGCGGCTCGCCACCCCGGGTGCCGGCGAGGCTGACCATCCAGCGGTCGCCCTCGATGGGCAGGACCATCCCGCTGCGGCCCGGCCGGGACGCGTAGGGGTCGGCCTGCACCATCGTGAGCGGGAACCCCTCGGCGCCCGGCGGCGTGCGGTAGATGCGGGTGGCGTTGACGAGACCGGAGTCGACGGATGTCTCCCGGATGCCGGAAATGCCCAGCAGCTCCAGCCACTTGATGACACGCGTCCCCCGTCCGCTCGCCTCGACGACGAGCGTGGCGTCAAGGTCTGTGTCGCCATCGGGTGTTGACACACGGACACCGTGAACACACCTGTCGCTGCCGATGAGTTCGAGGACCTGCCCCTTGCGGATCTCGACCGGGGTCCCGGTGACGACCGCCTCGCGCACCGTCCAGTCCAGCAGCGCCCGCGTGCACGTGATCATCTGGGGCCCCTCGTGCCGCCAGCGCCGGAGCCAGCCCTCGGGCGTGAGGGCCACCATGTCCCGGCCGAGGGATATCTCGTGGGCGCCCGCGGCGAGCAGGTCCTTGCGCAGCCGCGTGCCCGGCACCAGCTCCTCCATGGCGGCCATACCCCCGGCCATCAGGAGGTGGGCGTGGCGCCCCTGCGGGAGTCCCTTGCGGTGTTCCGGGCCCTCGGGCAGGTCGTCGCGTTCCAGCACGATCACCTCGTCCACGACGGTGGACAACGCCGCCGCGGCCAGCATGCCGGCCAGGCCGGCACCGATGACAACAGCTCTACGCGACATGGGACTCCTTGGATTCAGCCATGATTCAAGCCATGCGAGGTGCTCACCGTACCTTCACGCATGGCGACCACCGGCGAGCGCGTCAGGACCTGCGCCAGCTCCACCAGCCCGCTCGTGTCGGAGACTTCGGTGGCGTAGAGCCGATAAGTGCTCGGCCGGTCGAGGGGCTGCTCGCCGGCGGCGGCACGGCGCGCGGCGTCGTCGACCATCGCGGCCTCCGCGACCACGCGGGCCTCGTGCGCGCAGCGGTTCTCACGCAGAGCGGCGTCCCGGGCCCGCTCGCGCACCCGGTCGTCGAAGTAGGGGGCCAGGGCCAGCAGCGCGTCGTGGATGGACACCTCCCGCCAGTGCAGCCGCTCCCGAGGCAGCTGCCACCAACTGCTGGGCGACTTCGGCGCGGTGGACACGAACCGCACCCGCGACCACAGCGGGCCGAGCTTGCGGTAGTCGCCCAGACAGCGCCAGTGGGCGACGGCCGGCGGCAGCAGCCTCGGCAGCATGAAGCCCGCGGAACAGACCAGCGCGGCGAGCGAGGCCATCGGCGGGGCGACGACCGTGGACAGGAAGTCGAGGTCACCACCCGCCCAACGTGCCACCACGGCCGTGTACTTGCTCAGCTGGAACCCCAGCACGTCCAGTGCCGCGCCGACCATGATCAGCTGCAGGCCGATCCTGAGCAGCCCGGTGACCTCGCGCATCCATTTCAGGCACAGCGCGCACATCACCACGGTCGCGACGCTGTGCCCGACCAGATAGAGCACCGTCATCTCGCGCATGAACGACGTGTTGGCGTAGTACGTGTCGAGGTCGGACAGCCGCTCGGTGTCCGCGTCGGCGAGCACGAACATCACGACGATGGCGACGATCAGCGCGGCGTAGGCGGTGACACTGCGGGCGACCATGCGCCGGATCCGCTCGCGGGGGCCGCCCCGCCAGTGGATCAGCAGGATGACCAGGGAGCAGCTGTACGCGGAGAGCAGTCCGTACGTCAGCGGTGCACCGAAGTTCGTGATGCCGGTCAGGTCGTTGACGGCGCCCAGGGTCAGCGGTGCCGAGCAGACGAAGACGAGCGCGCCGAGTGCGATGGCCACGCACGTGGACACGGTCAGCGGGTTGCGTACGGCGGTGCGCGGCCGCCGGAACAGCACGGCGAAGGACAGCCCCAGCAGGCCGGCCGCCAGATACACGACGAGGCTCATGCCCGCCCCCTCGTGGCCGCCCTGCTACTGACCCGGGCGGCGGCGACGGCCGGGGAACCCGCCAGTGCCTCGGCAATGGGCACGAGGGCTGCCGGGCCGGGCACCTCGACCGGCAGCCGGTCCGCCTCGTCCGCTGATACGGCGACGCTGTCACGTTCCTCCCGGGTGGCCGCGGCGATGACCGCGGCCCACGCGGTGGCCTCGGCCCGCTCCGGGTCGCCCGTCGCCCGCAGTTCGGCGTCGAGCGTACGGTCGTACAGGACCCGGTCGTAGAACGCGTCCAGGTAGCTCAGCGCGTTGTGGATGCTGGTCTGGCGCCACATCAGCCGGGTGGTGGGGGAGGCCCAGCGCGGCCGGGCCAGCCGCAGCGAGCGGCGGGTGAGGACGTCGTCCAGTTCGCGCTCCAGCGGGGCAAGGCGCGCGTACGTCCGCCAGGACAGCAGCCACCGCGTCAGCCGGGGCCCGGCCAGCGGGATCAGGATGCCGGCGGAGACGACGAACGCGCCCAGGCCGGCCGCCGCGAGGGAGACGTTGGTGGCGAGTGCGGTCCAGTCCTGCCCGAACCAGCGGCCGATGACGGCGGCCAGCTTGGACAGGCTGTACCCCGACGTGCACAGCGTGCCCACGCCCAGGGTGACCAGGCCGGCCCGCAGCCAGCCGTGCACCTGGCGGGCCCAGCGCAGCGAGGAAACCGTGGTGACGCTGACGGCGGTGAGGTGTCCGACCAGGTACAGCACGATCATCTCGGCGATGAACGGCGTCGTCGCGTAGTAGGTGTCCAGGTCGGTGCGGCGCTCCACGGGGGCGTCACCCAGGGCGAACGACACGGCGATGCCGATGACGACGAGCGCGTAGGCGAGGATCCAACGGCGCGCGGTCACCGCAACCTGCGGCCCACCCCGCCAGCACACGATCAGCACCTGGGAGGCGGCGCTGTACGCGGTGATCGCCGCGTACGTCATCGGCGCGGCGAGGTTGGGGATGCCGCTGACGTGGTTGATCGCCCCCACGGTGGGCGGTGCCCCGAGGAAGAAGCACAGGCCGGCCAGGCCCAGGACCGCGCAGATCGCGCGCAGGTAGGGGTCCTGCCGGTGGCGGATCAGGTCCGGCGCCTTCACCGCCAGGCCGAGCCACAGCACACCGCAGCTGATGTAGTTGACGAGGCCGCTCATCTGCGGTTCCCGCGGTAGTTGAGTGCGGCCCCTATCCGGCCGGCCAGCCCCTGCGGGTCGGCGCCGCCGTCGGCGGGGGGAGCGGGGTCCGGCGGTGTTTCCATCAGGGCGCGCAGCCGCTGGCCCATCAGCATGCCGAACCGGTCGGCCTCCTGCTCGTCGGCGAGGCAGAAGTCGGTCCGCAGCGCGGCGGGCCCGTCGGCGGCTGTGGCATGCGACGTCTCCGACTGCTCCCGGCTCATGTGCCACACCTCGTGACAGAAGATCACGATCTGGTGCCATACGGCGGCCCGCTTGTCGACGACGATGTCGTCCCGCGTCTCACGGTTCAGCCACAGCCCGCTGGCGGTGTGGGGCGGGAAGACCTCCCGGTGCAGGACGACTTCGCGGCCCAGCCAATCACTGACGGATGCGAAGAGTGCGGCCAGCAGAGCCTCGGAGTCGGCCGGAACAGGAACCCAGATCGGGGCGATGAGGGCGTCGGCGAGTCGGCGCATCTCCTTATTCGTACGCACCATTCTTCCCAGGGGTTGTCTCGTCGTTCGGCGTCTCTAGGGTCTGTTCCGAGTTCCCCGTCGTCCGCGCGAAGCGCGGGCGCAGCGGCGTTCGGTGCGTGCCGGGCGTCGGGGCGCAGGCGGGGAACTCGGAACAGACCCTAGGGGCGGTGGGGTCACTCATGGGCGGGCACGCTCCGTGCGGGGGTGGCCGTGCGGGCGCGTATCGCCGCGAGGACGTCGGGGCGGCGCAGGGCGCGGGACACGGCGTAGATCTCCTGGAGCAGATCCGTGGTGTCCTGGTCGCCGGTGCCGGTGGTGTCCGGGGAACGCCGTCTGGCGTCGACGGCGTCCTGGATCGTCATGGCGGCGGCGTAGGCCTTCGCCGGGCCAGGATCGAGGCCGAGGGCGAGCGCCGCGTCGTACGCCCTGCGCTGCTGGTCCGCGTCGATGTGCCGGGCCAGCGGCAGCAGCACGTCGCGGATGAACGTCTCCCGGCGGATCAGGCGCAGTTCCTGGGTGGAGTGCAGCACGAAGGGCACGCCGGGGCCGTTCACGGAGCGCATCAGCAGGTACAGGGGCCGCAGTTCATGGTGGGCGAGCCGGACCCGCCAGCGGTCGTGCAGATACTGGCCGCTGTGCGGCAGGATGAAGCCGACCGCGATCAGGATGGCGGACAGACAGGCGATCGGCGGTGCGACGCCGGTGTTGAGCCAGTCGAGGTCGTGCCCGCTCCAACGGGCCGCCACGGCGGTGAACTTGGCCGCGTCGAACATCAGGTTCATCGCATAGCCGGCCCCGAGGAAGATCAGGCCCCAGCGCAGCCAGGCGTCGAGTCCGTCGGTGCGGACCCAGTTCCAGATCAGTTTGGAGGTGATCAGGACGGCGACACAGTGCGCGACCAGATAGAGCACCGTCATCTCGCGCATGAACGGCGTGTTGGCGTAGTACGTGTCCAGGTCCCGTACCCGTTCCACCGGGGCGTCCGCGAGGGCGAACAGCACCCACAGCGCGACGATCACGCCCGAGTACAGGGTGATGACCCACCGCATGACGCGGCGCGTCGAGGCCGACCGGTCGGACAGGCCGTTGCGCCAGGCGATGATCAGCAGCAGGCAGGATCCGCAGAACGCGGTGAGCAGCGAGTACACCCAGGGTGCGGAGATGTTGGGGACGCCCGTGATCCGGTTGACCCAGGCGATCGTGGCCGGCGCCACGAACACGAACACACAGCAGGCGAGCAGCAGCAGCCCGCCGACCGCGCGCAGCAGTGGGTCCTTCCAGAGCCGGATGATGGTCGGCAGCTTGATGGCGAGAGCGGCGACCAGGACCGCCGTCGGGATCCAGATGAAGGAGCCGTACAGCTCGCCGACGAACACGGCGGGATCCAGCGCCGGCGCGCCCGCGATGCCCATCGGACCCCCTTCTCACCGCCGTTCGACAGCTTGTCCGAGGTTACGCGCTCGGAACTGTCCGCGTCATGCGATACGGCGACCGTGGTCCACCCCGAAGCGACCGGCGCCGACCGAAAGTCCTGTCCAACCCATTGACGCGCAAGCGCTTCGATTTTACGGTCCCGTTCGAAGTTACGAGCGCATTTCGAAATATCGAACAGTAAGGGCAGGGCATGGGACAACCTGGCCTGAATCGCAGGCAACTTCTGGCCGCAGCAGGCGGATTGACGGTCGCGGGCAGCTTCGGCTTCGCCGCCCTCGGGACCGGCGCCGACGCGCTCGCCTCCGGCGCGGACACCCGGGTGCGCTACTGGAACCTCTTCAGTGGCGGCGACGGCGCCAACATGATCGCGATGCTGGACGCCTTCCGTAAGGAAAACCCCGGCACCGACGTGAAGGACTCCACCCTCCAGTGGGGCAACCCCTTCTACACCAAGCTCGCCATGGCGGCCGCCGGCAACCGCGCACCCGACCTCGGCGTCATGCACCTGGGCCGGGTCACCGGCTTCTCGCCCGGCCGCCTCCTGGACCCCTGGGACGTCGACCTGCTCGCCAAGTACGGCGTACGGGAAGCGGACTTCAACCCCGACCTGTGGAAGCGCGCCGTCATCGACGGCAAGCTCTACGCCCTCCCGCTCGACATCCACGTCCAGCTCTGCTTCTACCGCAAGGACGTACTGAAGAAGGCGGGCCTGCTCGACGACGACGGCCGGATCGTGCCCGTGACGTCGACCGGCGAGTGGTTCGACGTGCTCAAGGAAGCCAGGAAGGCCGCCAAGAAGGGCCTGCAGACCATCGGCTTCTGGCACAACGACCAGAACTTCCAGTGGTGGTTCTTCGTCGCCTTCTACACCCAGCTCGGCGGCACCTGGTTCGACGCCGCCAACACCGAGGTCACCTTCGACACCGACAAGGCCACCCAGGTCCTGGAGTTCCTGCGCCGGCACATCACCGACGGATACGCCAACCCGGGCTTCGGGGGCACCGCAGGCGCCGAACAGTTCCTCAACGGTGCCCCCTTCGTCTGGGAGGGCAACTGGTCGGTGCCGGTCTTCTCCGGTGCCAAGCTCGACTACGGCGCCACCCCGCTGCCGCCCGTCTTCGGCAACCAGGCCACCCACGCCGAGTCGCACGCCTTCGTCCTGCCGCACCAGTCCGACCGCGGCGGCGCCGCCAACGAGGGCGCCCACCGACTTGCCGCCTACGTCGTCCAGCACGCCCAGCAGTGGGCGGCCGGCGGCCACATCCCCGCCTACGCGCCGACCCTGTCCACGGCCGCGTACAAGGAGCTGAACCCGCAGAGCGAGTACGTCTCCGCGATGGACCACCAGGCCACCGAGCCGAAGGTGTGGTTCGCGGGCTCCACCGGCATCCTCGCCCAGCGCCTCGGTCCCATCATCGTCTCCTCGACGATGGGCTCCGCCAAGCCGGAGGCCGTCGCCCGCCGGATGAAGGGCGCGCTCACCCAGTTGCTCGGCATGAAGAACCCCATGGACGGCAGGACCGCCGCACAGGGAGGTGCCGTCGCATGACGACCGCCAGTACAGAGACCGTCCTCGCACCGGCGCGCGCGAAGACCGCCGCGCTGAGCGCCACCGTCCGCCGCAAGCAGGGCTTCCAGCACGGCGGCTGGTTCGTCGCCCCGTTCCTCGCCCTGTTCGCGCTCTTCGTGATCTGGCCGCTGCTGCGCGGCATCTACCTCAGCTTCACGGACGCCAACATCTCCGGCGACGGCGCGAGTTTCATCGGCCTCGACAACTACCGCGAGGCCCTGCAGGACCCGCTGATGTGGGACGCCCTCGGCCACAGCGCGTACTTCACGCTCCTGGTCGTGCCCTGCATCACGGTCCTCGCCTTCCTCCTGGCGATGCTCGCCCACCACATCGAGCGCGGCAAGTGGCTGTGGCGGCTGTGCTTCTTCGCCCCGTTCCTGCTGCCCTCCACCGTCGCGGGCAACCTGTGGCAGTGGCTGTTCAACCCCGGCACGGGCATGATCAACCACGTCTTCGGCATCGAGACACCCTGGCTGACCGACAAGTCGTACGCCATGCTCGCCATCGTCATCACCACCCTCTGGTGGACGGTCGGCTTCAGCTTCCTGCTCTACCTCGCCGCGCTCCAGGGCATCCCCGAGCACCTCTACGAGGCCGCGAAGCTGGACGGCGCGAACGCCTGGCACCGAATGGTGCACATCACCCTGCCGATGCTGCGCAACATCACCGGGCTCGTGATCGCCCTGCAGATCCTCGCCTCGCTCCAGGTCTTCGACCAGGCCGTCGTGATGATGGACTTCTCGCCAGGACCGGAGGAATCGACCCGCACCTTTGTCCAGTTCACCCTCGAAGAGGGCTTCACCAGCTACCGCGTGGGTTACGCCTCAGCGATCTCCATCATCTTCTTCGTGATCATCGCGGCCGTCGCCCTCGCGCGGATGTGGCTGCTGCGCAACCGTGAGGAGGGCGGCCGATGAGCACCGCCGCACAGATACGCGTCAAGCCTCGCAGGTCCTGGACGCCCAGCCAGATCGTGCTCACCCTCCTCGGCGTGGCCGTCTCCGTGGTATTCCTCGCCCCGCTCGCATGGGCGCTGTTCACCTCGCTCAAGTCGGAGACCGAGGCCGTCGAGGTGCCGCCGCACTGGCTGCCGAAGGAGTGGACGGGCCAGGCCTGGTCGGCGATCTTCGAGACCGGCAACATCACCAACTGGTTCGTCAACTCCCTGGTTGTCTCGGGGTGCGTGACGACGGTGGTGCTGATCGTGAGCGCCCTCGCCGGATACGGGTTCGCGCGCACCGAGTTCCGCGGCAAGAGCGTCCTGCTGGGCGTGGTCATGGCGGGCCTGATGATCTCCCCGGCGGTCCTCGGCGTCCCCCTGTTCACCACGGTCCAGCAGATGGGGATGGTCGACACGTACTGGGGCATGATCCTGCCGCAGTGCGCGCCCGCCGCGATGGTCTACATCCTCTACAAGTTCTTCCAGGGCATCCCACGCGAGCTGGAGGAGGCCGCGTTCATCGACGGCGCGGGCCGCTGGCGGGTCTTCTTCACGATCGTCGTCCCGCTCGCGAGGCCTTCCCTGGCCGCGGTAGGCATCTTCACCTTCATCGCCTCATGGAACAACTTCCTCTGGCCGTACATGGTCACCAACAACCCCGACCTGATGACCATGCCCAACGGCATCGCGACCGTCATGAACTCCTACGGCATCCAGTGGGCCCAGCTCATGGCCGGCGGCCTGATGGCGGGCCTGCCCCTGATCGTCGTCTTCGTCTTCTTCCAGCGGCAGATCGTGGCGGGCGTCGCCCACACGGGCCTCGCCGGCCAGTAACCGTTCCTAAAGACCGAGCGGGAGTGAGTCCTGTTGCCAGAACCCATGCTCAGCCGAACGCCCCGAACGGTGTTGGGCGTTCTGGTCCACCGCGTTCGCACCGCGTCCGGCGCGCACGGATCGTGTCCGTGGTCCGGGGACGCGGGGGCGGTTTCCCTCACGCGCCGGGGTGCCCGGTCGGGCCTGGACGGTCCGATGCCCCACACGATCGCTCCGGTCGTGCGGGGGCGGTGCCGTCCGTCGCCGGATCGGGTACCCCAGGGCGCGCCTGCCGATCGCCACGGCGGCCGCGTCGTGGCGGGTGGTCTTGCGGTTGTTGCCGGTGAGGGGCTTCTGCCAGTGCTGGGCGCCCCACTTGGAGGTGTAGGCGGGGTCGACGGCGACGATGGTGATGCCGAGTTCGGCAGCCATGCTGACGAGCCGGGCCCGCAGCCTGGAGGTGGGCAGGCCGGAGATGAGCTTGCGGAAGCGTTTGCGGCGGCCGTGCTTCTCGCGGGTCTTCTCCGCGGTGAAGTCGAGGTCTTCGACCGCGACCGCGAGGCCGCAGGTCTTGGCCCAGTGCAGCAGGCGGATCAGCGCGTGCCGTACCTGGGCGTCGCGGTGCTGGGCGGTGCCGGACAGGTCGTAGAAGAAGCGTCGGGGATTACCGACGGGGTTGCCGTGTTCGTCGAGGCGCCAGGCGGCGAGGTGGTCGGCGTTGGTGTCCACGCCGACCAGGCCGCCCGCGCGGGCCGCCGCCAGGGGGACGGTCCGGACCGGGGGGATCGTCCAGGACGCGGTCAGGTACCAGCGCCCGCGGCCTACGTCTTCGTGGATGCGGTAGGCCACGGCACGGTTGGCT
>NZ_JBQQCE010000302.1:0-11951 GCF_052245645.1 Streptomyces sp. KR55
GCGGTGGGTGCGGATGCTGGCGCTGGAGCCGTCCGTGCACCGGGAGATAGTCGCCCTCACGCTGCCCGCCTTCGCCCAGGTGGCGACGCTGGACCAGCTCGCACGGGCGGCTCGGCGTCAGTGAACTTCATGGGCACGTGTGCGTGCGTGTGCCCGGAAGTCTAGAAGAAACGTTCCTTCGAGTGTTCGAGGCAGTGTCACCGACGGACGTCGAGGCCGACACCAACCGGTTGTGTGCCCGGCCTATGAGTTCCTCGCGCTCGCCCTCGGTCAAGCCGCCCCACACGCCGTACGGCTCGCGCACGGTCAGCGCGTGCGCTGCGCACTCAACACGGACCGGGCACCTCATACAGACCTCCTTGGCCGAGTTCTCTCGAGCGCTCCGAGCCACCCCGCGCTCACCCTCCGGGTGGAAGAAGATCGAACTGTCGACTCCGCGGCAGGCGGCCCCCAGCTGCCAGTCCCACAGGTCCGCGTTCGGTCCCGGGAGGCGGGAGAAATCTGCCATACGTGACCCCCTGTAGCCGTTCTGGGCGGATACGGTGCCAACGACCTGCTGCTCGCCCGGTGTCCCGTCGGCCCGGGAGCGCAGCGCCCAACCCGTACCCGTGCGGCATCTACGTCAGCGCCGTTTCACAGCGTGTTCTTACCGCCCGGTCTCCGTCTGGGTCGCCCAGAGCGCGGACGACACAGCCGGGGCGGTGTTCCGCGCTGCTGCCGGACGTCGTGTGGGCCACAGACCGGGCGCACGGCCACGGCGCAGCCACTGCATCGGGGTAGAAGGGACGGGAGCGTCAACACGTCTACCGCTCGTCTACCCCGAGTCGATCAGGCGGGCGCGGGCAGGGGCGGGACACCGGGCAACTGCCAGCAGGCTGAGCTGACGGCGTCGGCCCCGTGGACCCGGCGTCTATTGGATGTCTACCGGCCTTCCACAGTGCCGGTGGGGCGGGCAAGACTGGCCGCCCCACCGGCACTTGCAAGGGAGACGACCCTGTGGCGCTTGGCCTGCCTGCCGTAATACGGGCCTGTCTTTTCGACCTCGACGGCGTCATCACCGACACAGCCTCCGTCCACGCCGCCGCGTGGAAAGAGGCGTTCGACGCGTTCTTGCAACAGCGCGAGGGCAACGGGTTCCGCCCGTTTGCTGCGGACACGGACTACCGCGAGTTCGTCGACGGCCGGCCGAGAGCCGACGGCGTGCGCTGCTTCCTGTCCTCGCGTGGCATCGAATTGCGCGACGGCAGCCCCGACGACCCCCCGGGCCTGGACACCGTGCACGCTCTGGGCCGCTGGAAGAGCGGCCTGTTCGAGGCCAGGATCCACTCGCAGGGAGCCGAGGTGTTCCGGGACACCATGGCCTACCTCATGGCGGTCCGTGACCAGGGGCTGCTCACAGCTGTCGTCACATCCAGCGCCAACTGCCGCGAGATCCTGAGGACGGCGCGTGTGGAGACGCTCTTCGACGCCTGGATCGACGGTGTCGTCGCAGCGAGTCGGGGCCTGCGGGGCAAGCCCCACCCCGACACGTTCCTGGCAGCAGCCCGCGATCTGGGTCAGCACCCTTCCCAGTGCGCGGTCTTCGAGGATGCACAGGCAGGCATGGACGCCGGACGGTCAGGGCACTTCGGGTGGGTGGTCGGCGTCGACCGGACAGGCCAGGCAGACGCGTTGTACGCGCATGGCGCCGACGCGGTCGTCAAGGACCTGAGAGACCTTGCCGGCACTCCCGATCGGCGGCCCCGGGCATGATCAGCCATCCGTCCTATGCCATCGAGCCGTGGGTACTGCGGGAGACCGCGCTGGACCTCGGCATGCTCGGCCAGAGCGAGTCCATCTTCGCACTGTCGAACGGGCACATCGGCTGGCGCGGCAACCTGGAGGAGGGGGAGCCCCACGGGCTGCCCGGCACCTACCTCAATGGCGTCCACGAACTGCACGCTCTGCCGTACGCGGAAGCGGGCTACGGGTATCCCGAATCGGGCCAGACGATAGTCAACGTCACCAATGGCAAGATCGTCCGGCTGCTCGTGGACGACGAGCCCTTCGACCTGCGCTACGGCCGGCTGCACTCCCACGAGAGGGTGCTGGACCTCCGCTCCGGGCTGCTGCACCGCACCTGCGAGTGGACCTCGCCGGCCGGCCGCCGGGTCAGGGTGCGGTCCTCCCGCCTGGTGTCTCTGGCACAGCGGTCCGTCGCCGCGATCGTCTACGAGGTGGAGCCGCTGGAGTGCGACGTCCGCGTCGTGGTGCAGTCCGAACTGGTCGCGAACGAGGAGCTGCCGCAGTCCGGGGGCGACCCCCGTACCGCCAAGGCGCTGCAGTCGCCACTCAAATCCCTGGAGCATGCGGCGGAGGGCAGCAGGCTGAGGCTGCTCCACCGCACCCGCCGAAGCGGCCTCCGGGTGGCGGCAGCGGCCAGCCACGCGGTGAGTGGCCCGGAAGGCACCCGGCTCCGCAGCGAGAGCAGCGAGGACGTCGCCCGGCTGACGGCGACGTCGGCGCTCAGAGCGGGGCAGCGGCTCAGGCTGGAGAAGTTGGTCGCCTACGGCTGGTCGGGCACCCGAACGCTGCCGGGCCTGCGCGATCAGGTCGACGCCGCCCTTGCCGGGGCCGACAGCGCAGGGTGGCGGGGACTGGCAGCCGAGCAGCGCCGGTACCTCGACGGCTTCTGGGCCCGTGCTGACGTCGAGGTCGACGGGGACGAGGAGATCCAGCAGGCGGTCCGCTTCGCGGCGTTCCACGTGCTGCAAGCGGGTGCCCGCGCGGAGGAGCGCGCCCTGCCTGCCAAAGGGCTGACCGGCTCGGGGTACGACGGTCACACATTCTGGGACACCGAGAGCTTCGTGCTGCCGATGCTGACCTACACCGAGCCCTCGGCCGTGCGTGCGGCCCTGATGTGGCGCCGGTCGACCCTCCCGGCCGCCCGGGAGCGAGCAGCCCAACTCAGGTTGCGGGGCGCCGCGTTCCCGTGGCGGACGATCGAGGGTGCCGAGTGCTCGGCCTACTGGCCGGCCGGCAGCGCCGCCTTCCACGTGAACGCCGACATCGCGGACGCGGTCGTACGCTACGTGTCTGCCACCGGCGACGAGGACTTCGACCGGGACTGCGGGCTGGAACTGCTCGTGGAGACGGCGCGCATGTGGAGGTCCCTGGGGCACCACGACCGCCGTGGGCGGTTCCACATCGACGGCGTCACCG
This sequence comes from Streptomyces sp. KR55, assembly GCF_052245645.1. Lineage (NCBI taxonomy): Bacteria > Bacillati > Actinomycetota > Actinomycetes > Kitasatosporales > Streptomycetaceae > Streptomyces > Streptomyces sp. KR55. Next base: position 3,202 of record NZ_JBQQCE010000302.1, read on the forward strand.
GGCCGGACGAGTACACCGCGGTCAAGAACGACAACACGTACACCAACCTGATGGCGGCTGCGAACCTGACGGCGGCTGCGGACGCCGTCGCCCGGCACCCGGACCGCGCCGCCCGGCTCGGGGTGGACGACGAGGAGGCCGCCGCCTGGCGGGACGCTGCGGACGCCGTGCACGTGCCGTACAGCCGCGAACTGCGCGTCCACGAGCAGCACGAGGGCTTCACGCGCCTCGAGCCCTGGGACTTCGCCGGTACCGCCCCCGACCAGTACCCGCTACTGCTGCACTTCCCCTACTACGACCTCTACCGCAAGCAGGTGGTCAAGCAGGCGGACCTCGTCTTGGCGATGTACACACGCGGGGAGTTCTTCGACGCTGAGCAAAAGGCCCGGAACTTCGCCTACTACGAGCCGCTCACGGTGCGCGACTCCTCCCTGTCGGCCTGCTGCCAGGCCGTCATGGCTGCAGAGGTCGGCCACCTGGGCCTCGCCTACCAGTACCTGCACGAAGCGGCCCTCATGGACCTGGAGGACCTGGCGAAGAACACGCACGACGGACTCCACATGGCCTCCCTCGCGGGGACGTGGATGGCACTGGTCGCCGGGTTCGGCGGCATGCGGCCCCGAGGCGACTCTCTCGGCTTCGCGCCCAGGCTGCCGGAGGCGATCAGTCGGCTGGCGTTCAGGCTGGAGGTCAGGAGCCGCCGGCTCCGGGTCGAGATCGAGCACTCCCGCGTCACCTACACACTCCTGGACGGAGCGCCGCTAGAGCTGTGGCATTTCGACGAGCCGGTCACCATATCCACCGACGCGCCGCGAAGCCTTCGCCTCGAGCGCCAGCCGCACCGGCCTCCGCCCGTCCAGCCGCCTGGGCGGGAGCCCCGCAGCCATGACAGGAGCGTTGACGCGGCTCATTCCGATGGAGCCCCAGCCGCCTGAAGACCGCGATCGACCGGGCGCCGCGGGAGCGCCTCAGGCCTGCGGAGCATTCCGGCAGGAGGGGACGCGACGGTGACCGGCCACCGGCCGAGTCGACAGGCCGAGTCGGCCATGTCCAGGGAAGCGGGCCCAGGCGAGGGCCCCGCCCGCACGGACGACGGAGAGGCAGCCGCAGCCAGTGCGGGCCCCGATGACGCGACTACAGGCGCACGGCCGCGCAGAGACGGGGACCGGCAAGGTCTTCGTACGCCCTCCAACCGGCCCATCGGCCTGTCATGGGCAGCGCACTGCTCTCGCCGCAAACCCCGGCCCGAAGGCGTCGGTCATCCATGGCGTAGGCGTCGGCGGTGGGCACGCCCCGGATATCGCAGAGCCGCCTGGCCCTTACTTCGGCGACGTCGGGCAGCGCACCGCGGTGGGCCTGGTGCTGACTGCACGGGTCACACCCGCCGCACCACCACATCCGCCGCGGTAAACGGTCCACCTGGTCTTCAGGGGCGTCACTGGCTAGACGCGGTGCCTCACGGAGGACACCGGCCTGCTCCTGTACGGCCAGTTCTCTTTCGTGGAATCCATCGGCTGCGGCCATGACGCTCCTTGGCCCAGAGGCCGCGACGCGCGTGCGCCGGGCGGGTCGATTCCGTCAGACGGGCATGGCCCCGCCGTCGGCGTCGACGACGGGGCCTGTACACACAGCTGGTGTCGTCGGAGGTGAGGTAGAGGATCGTGGCAGCGATCTGCTCTGGCTGGGCCACGAAGCCCGCCGGAGTCTGGGAGGCCGGATGGTCGAGCCCGGCCCGCTCCCCAGGGGCGGGGGAGCGGGCCGGCGCGATAGCGGCGACGCCCTCGGAGCGAGTCGCCGGATAGGCCTCCGTTGGTCGGCGGCGCCTCGCTGTGCAGGGGAGGCCGGCCGTGGCACAGCGAGGCGGCGACGCTCGTCGCAGCCGTGCATACAGCCAACCACCGCCGTGTGGACGGACCGTCTACCTCGTATCGACGCCTGCAAGGCGGCCGCCTGCCCGGGCCCGCTCACGGGCGTCGCGCACGGCGGCGGACAGGTCGGCGATGTGCTCGAAGCGTTCGGCGTCCAGTCCGCCTCCGTCGCGTAGCGGCTGAGGTCGTCCGGCTGCGGGGAGCCCTGGTGGGTGAGGAGCGGCCCTGCACAGCGGTTGCTTCTGCCGCTTCAGCGGCGATCTGTGCGTGCATGTGGACGTCCGTGAGAGGGAGGGAGGCGGCGCCAGACGTAGCGCACGTCGTCGAGTGCTCCCAGCAGCCCGTGGATGACGGGCTCGGCCTGGCCGCAGTACCTGCACTCGTAGTCGCCGTGCTCGAGTACCTCACCGTCGCCGAGCGCGGCTCCCGCACGTGGAGACAGAAAAGGACCTTGAAGTCCATTCTGAATCCTGCTACCGTTCGCACCGGTAACCTGGCCAATGTGGCGGAACAGGCGCGCGACAAAAACGACTCCCGGCTGACTGAGCGCGGGCGGGTGACTCGAGAGCGCATTTTGAGGGCCGCTGCCGACATGATGTACGTCAAGGGTGTGTCTTCCACGACCCTCGACGAGGTCAGGGCGGCCAGCGGAACGAGTAAATCTCAGCTCTACCGCCACTACCCCGACAAGGATGCGCTGGTGCGGGACGTTGTCGCGTTGCAGGCTGCTGAAGTGCTCGAACGCCACCACCAGCTGCTGCGGCGGCTCAACTCTTTCCGCGGGCTGGAGCGCTGGCGGGATGCGCTGATCGAGCGCAGCGCGCTCCGAAACGGGGCGTACGGCTGCCAGCTCGGCTCCCTTGCGAGCGAGCTGGCCGATCAGGACGAAGAGGCGCGCAGGGCGATCGCCCGGTACTTCGACACCTGGGAGGGGCTGCTCGAGGCCGGGCTCGAGCGGATGAAGGACTCGGGGGTCCTCAGCGCCGACGCGGACGCCGGAGAGCTTGCCACCGGCCTCATGGCCGCCCTTCAAGGCGGCTACCTCCTTGCGCAGACGGCCCAGGACGTCAAACCTATGAGGATCGCCCTCGACATGGCGATCGGCCACGTCAAGGCCTATGCCGTGCCCGCCGAGGACGGCAATCCGCCTGAGGGGGGCGCGGGAGGGCGCTAAGCCGTCCGGGGTGAGACGGCGCCGAGAGGCCCCGGCGCGACGCCACGGGCGGCTGCGTCGCGGTCTCCGAACCGGCTGGACTTCATCGCCCTCCCGGCAGGTGGCGGGGCGTGACGGCGGGAAGACACGTTCGTCCGCACGCCCGTACCCGCATGAGGCCCCAGCTGTAAACGGAAAACGGCGACCCCTGTGCGAAAGGGAGGTCCGCTAGCCGAGAGGGACTATTTAGTCCAGAAAATTGGGCCGATCTGCGGTATGTTTGGGGAAAGCGGTCCCCTGCGGACAGCCAAGCAACCAGCCTCACGGATCCCCAGGGCGGTAGGCACTATGCACCCAGGCGTCCAGTTCTCAGTGCTCGGCCCAGTCCGGCTCCACAAGCAGGGGGTCGAGGCCGGAGCTGGTCAACCGAGGCAGTGCGCTGTGCTCGCTTCGCTGTTGCTCAGGGCGGGCAAGCCCGTAAGCCTCTCGAAACTGGTAGAGGACGTGTGGGGCGACGAGGCGCCACCGTCGGCCGTAGGCTCCGTGCGCACCTACGTCTACAGGCTCAGACAGGCACTGGGGGAGCAGAGCGACAGCTCCGTGCGCCTGGTCGACGGGGGCTACCTGCTGCACATCCAACCGGACGCTCTGGACCTGAACAGGTTCAAGGAGACAGCGGCAAGGGCGAGGGAGGCGCGCAGCACCGGCGACCTGGCGTCCGCGACGAGCCTGCTGACCGAGGGCCTCGAGATGTGGAAGGGGGTGGCCCTCGCCGGGGTGCCGGGGCCGTTCGCGGGCCAGCAGCGCAGTGTCCTCGGCGAGCTGCGCCTCGCCTGTGCCGAGGAGCAGCTCGCCTGCGAAGTGGAGAGAGGGCGCTACGCTGAGGCCGCCGCAGAACCGTCCGCCCTGCTTGTCGAGCACCCCCTTCGAGAGCGCGTATGCGGCCTCCTCATGACCGCGCTCTACGGTGCTGGCCGGCAGTCCGAGGCCCTGACCATCTACCACACGACCAGTCACTTGCTGCGTCAACGCCTTGGCGTCAGCCCGTCGCCGGAATTGCAGCAAGTCCACGAGCGCATCCTCTCCGGGCGATTCCAGCTCCCGCAAAGCGCCGACCGCCCGAAGGGCGCGACACAGACGCCCGCGCCTCACGCCCCGGCCCAGCTCCCAGCCGCCCTGCCGAGCCTGGTCGGCCGCGAGAGAGAGCAGGAGCAGGTCGAGCGCTTGGTCGCCGATGCGGAGGCGTCGTCCTCTGTGGCCATCTGCACGGTCGGCGGACTGGCCGGCGTTGGCAAGACAGCTTTCGCCACCGCCGTCGCCCACCGTTTGGCTGACCGTTTCCCGGACGGCCAGCTTTTTGTAGACCTTCAGGGAGCCGGACCTGAGGCCGAGCCGCGGGACCCCGCGCACGTGCTCGAGGACTTCCTACAGTCCTTGGGGGTCCGCCCCGCGGACATACCGGAGACCGCGCAGGCGCGGGGGCTCATGTTCCGCGGCTTGCTGGCCAACCGCCGAGTGCTCGTCGTGCTCGACAACGCATGGAACACGGACCAGCTGAAGCACCTCCTCCCCGGAGGCCCCGGCTCCATGGCCCTTGTCACCAGCCGCATGCAACTGCACGCGCTCGTCGCCACCTACCAGGCACGCCCCCTGACACTGATGCCTCTGAGCGAGACTGACGCACGCAGCCTCCTCGCGCGCCGACTCGGCGCAGCGAGGACAGCCGCTGAACCAGAGGCCGTCGACCGCATAATCCGGCTGGCCGGGCAGCTCCCCTTGGCCCTGGCCAACGTCGCCGCCCGTGCGGCCTATCGACCGCAGTTGCGCCTGGCGAGCCTGGCCGACGAGTACGAGGCGCCGGAGCACAGCACCCTGGACGCCTTCGCGAGCGACGAGGATCAGGCGCTCGACGTCCGCGCGTCCATCACCCGCTCGTACCGCCTGCTCGACACGGAGACGGCCGCACTCTTCCGCGACCTGAGCGCCTGCCCGGACCCCATGTTCGCGGCATCGCAGGTCGCGGACCTGGCCGGACGGCCCGAGTGCCGGGTCCGCCAGGTCCTGTCGCGCCTCACTCGAGCGCACCTCGTCTCGGAGATCGGTCCGGGTCGGTACAGCTGGAACCGGCTCGTGGCCGCGTACGCGGCGGAGCAGGCGAGGCAGGAGCTCCTCGACCAGGGCAAACCGGCCCGTTGGTAGGGCGAGCAGGGTCCGACATCCATGTCGTTGTCACAGGCACCCTGCGGAGACGATGCCACGACCAGTAGCCGAGACCGAGCAGTTCCCGAAGAGGAGGCATGCCCTACCGGGTGGCGCCGTCATACGAGACACCCGTAGGGGAAACGCGCTGCCGATCCTCGAGGCATCCGGTGCGACACCCTTTCCACCGTCCTGCCGGCACCAGAGCGGCGCGAGGTTGCGTCCACGGAAGCGGTGTATGGGTTCGACCTGATCCGGGGGTTTGCTCCGGCGTCGGAATGATGCCCCCATAGACGAACGGCCACCGGCTGATCTTCGAGGTGTCGAAGCCCGAAGGAGATCAGCACGATGACCGCACCCGATAGTCTGCCCCTGCACGCCCTCACGGAAGACAACCTCGCAACGGCGAGTCCCGATCTGCTGCGCGCGATGATCAAGACGTTCGCCGACGCACTCATGTCCGCCGAGGCCGACGCCCTCTGCAACGCCGAATACGGGCAGGTCAGCGACGAGCGAGTCAACCACCGCAACGGCTACCGCCCACGCGAGTGGGACACCCGGGCCGGCACCGTCGAACTCGCCGTCCCCAAGCTCAGGACCGGCAGCTACTTTCCGCACTGGCTGCTGGAGCGCCGTCGGCGGGCCGAACAGGCCCTCATCTCGGTGGTCGCCACCGCCTGTCTGCTCGGCGTCTCCACCCGCCGGGTCGAGAAGCTCGCCGAGTCCCTCGGAGTGACCCAGCTGTCGAAGTCCCAGGTCAGCGCGATGGCCAAGCATCTGGACGAGCAGGTCACCGCGTTCCGCAACCGGCCGCTGGACGCCGGCCCCTATGCGTTCGTCTGGGTGGACGCGCTCACGCAGAAGGTCCGCGAGGGCGGCCGCATCGTCAACGTCCACGCGCTGATCGCGGTCGGCGTCAATGCCGACGGTCACCGCGAGATCCTCGGCCTGGACGTGGCCACCGCCGAGGACGGCACCGGCTGGCTGGCCTTCCTGCGCTCGCTCGTCGCCCGCGGCCTGTCCGACGTCCAACTGGTCATCTCCGACGCGCACATGGGCCTGATCAAGGCGATCGGCGCCACCCTGCCCGGGGGCAGGCTGGCAGCGCCGTCGCACCCACTACGCCCGCGCACTGCTGAGCCAAGTGCCCAAGTCGGCCCAGCCGTGGGTGGCCACGCTGCTGCGGACCATCTTCGAACAGCCCGACGCCGACGCCGTCCAGGCTCAGATGAGACACGTCCTCGACGCCCTGGAGGCGAAGTTCCCCAAGGCCGCCGAGCATCTCGACGCCGCGCAGGCCGACGCGCTGGCGTTCACCGCGTTCCCACGCGAGATCTGGTGGCAGATCTGACCCTGTTGGCGAATTCACCGGATTGCCAGGAACGGGTGATGGGAGCCTGGTGGCGGTACTGCGCGGGGATGGCATGTCTGGGGTGAGCTTCATGTCCCTGCGTCCTGGACTCGATCACGTGATCCCTGCCGAGACGGTCCGGGTCGCGTGGGCGGCGTTCCCGAAGGGGACGTTATGCATCCGGATCCGCGATGCGCTCGGGCCGCTGTTCGCCAATGACCACTTTCAGGATCTGTTTCCGGTTCGAGGTCGGCCCGCGCTGCCGCCATGGCGGTTGGCGCTGGTCAGCGTGTTGCAGTTCGCGGAAGGACTGTCCGATCGCCAGGCGGCGGACGCAGTGCGGGCGAGGATCGACTGGAAATACGCACTCAGCCTGCCGCTGGAGGATGCGGGGTTCGACTTCTCCGTGCTCAGCGAGTTCCGCTCGCGACTGCTGAAGGGCCCGCAGAGTCTGATCCTGGATCTGGTGCTGGAGCGTCTGTCCCAGGCCGGACTGCTCGCGGCCGGCGGGCGGCAGCGCACGGACTCCGCCCATGTCCTGGCGGCCGTCCGGACCCTCAATCGCCTGGAATTGGTGATCGAGGCGATGCGGGCCGCCTTGGAGGTCCTGGCCACCGCCGTCCCCGACTGGCTCACCACCCACCTGATGCCGGCCTGGCCGGAACGCTATGGGCGTCGGGCAGAGGAGTACCGACTGCCCATGGAGGACGCCGAGCGGCTGACGCTCAGCGAGACGGTCGGTGCGGACGGCGCCGACCTGCTGGCTCTCGTCGAGGGTGCCGGTTCCCCGTCCTGGCTGCGCGAGCTGCCGGCGATTCAGTCCCTGCGCCGCATCTGGGACCAGCACTATGACCGCGATGCCACTGGCCGACTGCGCTGGCGCACCGCCCGGGAGCTGCCGTCGGCCGGGCGGTGCGCCAGCCCCTATGATCCGGACGCCCGCTACGGCATCAAGCGCAATGTCGGCTGGACCGGATACAAGGCCCACCTCACCGAGACCTGCGAGCCGAACGCCCCGCACCTCATCGTGAATGTCGCCACCGACAGCGCCGGTGCCGCGGACAACACGGCTCTGCAAGCCGTTCATGCCACCCTGGCCACTCGTGACCTACTGCCCGATAGGCACTTGGTCGACTCCGCCTATACGGGCGCTGACCTGCTGGCGACCACACAAGCCGAGTGCGGGATCGAGCTGTTCGGGCCCATGCGGCCCGACTCCAGCTGGCAGGCGAAGGCCCAAAACGGCTTCGCCATCGACGGATTCCAGATCGACTGGGACGACCGAGTGGTGCACTGTCCCCGCGGGAAGACATCGATCCACTGGTCACCCTGGCGGACCAAGGCCGGAGAGGAGGCGATCCACGTGGAGTTCTCCAAGACGGACTGCACCCCGTGTCCCTCCCGGCCCCAGTGCACCCGCGCGAAGCGCGAGCCGCGCCAACTCACCCTGCACCAGCGGGAGATCCATGAGGCCCTGCATGGCGTCCGGGCCGCTCAGGAGACCACCGAGTGGAAAGAGCAGTACGCCATGCGCGCGGGCATCGAAGGAACCCTCTCCCAAGCAGTACGGGCCTTCGGCCTGCGCAGATGCCGATACCGAGGCACGGACAAGACGAATCTGCAGCACGTCCTCACCGCGGCCGCGATCAACATCGTCCGTGCTGACGCCTGGCTGATCGGCACCCCTCACGCCCGCACCCGCACCTCTCGCATCGCCGCACTCCAGACCGCCGCGGCCTGAGCCGAATTCGCCAACAGGGTCAGATCTGGTCCAACAACCCACAGGAACGGCTGAACAAGGAGATCCGGCGCCGCACCGATGTGGTCGGCATCTTCCCCGACCGCACCGCCGTGATCCGGCTCGTCGGCGCGGTCCTGGCCGAGCAGAACGACGAGTGGACCGAGGCCCGCCGCTACATGGGCCGCGAACTCCTCGCCAAGGCCCGCCTCCACCCGATCGAGTCACAAACCGACGAGACCGTCCTGCCCACCGAACTCACCGCATAGCCTCAGAACGAGATCACCGAGTGGCCGTCGATACACCACTCCAGCTCAATGTCATGCTCGGTAGTAGTTCCGCGGGTTCGCTCGACCACTCGGTGCCCCGTTTCCGGTGGCCAGGTCCCATTGTGCGGCCCGCGGGACGCCCGTGGGCCGGCGGCAGTGGCTTGATAGGAGC
>NZ_JBQQCE010000303.1:0-11935 GCF_052245645.1 Streptomyces sp. KR55
CTGCGCTGGTAAAAGTCGTGCACCCGGCCCGAGAAGCGGCCACAGTCCGGACATGCCGCGCCGGCTGCCCGCCCTCTTGCCGTCACGTCGACCGTGCCGAAGGCGGCGGTCACCGCCTCGACGTCCACGTCGTCGATCCCGCCGAATACGAGAGAGTCCCAGAATGATGCGTCGGCCTGCATGACAAGCACCGTCACCGGCCACCGCCCACCGCGGCGGGGTCAACCACACACCTGACGGAGCGTCACGCACGTCGATCAGACCACAGGGCGTACGCGGCCTCACGCAAACCCGGCCTTCGCAATCGAACACTGCGGTGCCTCCGAATGCCGGATGGTTCTCAGGTGAGCGGCCAGTTGCGTAGGGCGGCGTCGGCCATCTCCTGGAGTTCATCGCTGGTGACACCGCTCGCGGCTTGCACGGCAATGCCGAATGCCAAGGTGGTGACGTAGCGGGCCAGCAGCCCCGGATCGGTCTTGGGAGGCAGGTCGCCTTCGTCGACGGCTTGCTGGAACCGCTCTCGGAGGCGGGAGCAGCCGTTGTTGCGCCAGGCGGCGAGAAGGTCACGGACGCCACGCCCGGGGTCGCTGGTGGCCAGGGCGCCCTGGACACCCAGGCATCCGTGGGGGTGGGCCGGGCGGGTGGTGGTTCGGACGGTGCCGGCCAGGATCGCGGTGGCGACGCCGAGGGCGGTCGGCTCCTCCAGGGCCCGGGCCAGGTATGCGCTCGGGCCTTCGGTGTAGCGCTCCAGGGCCTTGCGGAACAGCTCCTCCTTGTTGCCGAAGGCTGCGTACATGCTGGTGGTGGAGATGCCCATCGCGTTGGTCAGGTTGGCCAGGCTGGCCCCTTCGTAGCCGTGTTTCCAGAAGACCAGCATGGCGCGCTCGAGAGCTTCGTCGGCGTCGAATCCTCGCGGTCGGCCGATGGGGCCGCTCTGTTTGGTTCCCACCCCCGCAGCCTACCTCTTCTGCATCGATCGATGCAGAAGTGCTACCTTTCGATTTCCGCATCGATCGATGCGGAAATCGAGGGAGGTTGTTCACGTGGGACTACTTGAGGGCAAGACCGCTCTCGTCACCGGCGGCGGCAGCGGAATCGGCCTGGCCAGTGCCGTACGGCTGGCGGCGGAGGGCGCGCACGTGTTCATCACCGGCCGGCGCAAGACCGAACTGGACGCGGCCGTCGAAGTGATCGGTTCAGCGGCCACCGCGGTGATCGGCGACATCTCGAACCTGGCCGACCTGGACCGCCTCTACGAGACGATCCGCGGCCGGGGACGGGGCCTGGACGTCCTGTTCGCGAACGCCTCCGTCGCCGAGTTCGTGACGCTTGAGCAGGTCACCGAGGAGCACTTCGACACCCTCTTCGGTATCAACGCCCGGGGCACGCTGTTCACCGTTCAAAAGGCGCTGCCCCTGCTCAACGACGGTGCCTCGGTGATCTTGAACGGCTCCACCAGCGTGGATGTCGGCACGGAGGCGTTCGGCGTGTACGCGGCGACCAAGGCCGCCACCCGATCGTTCGCCCGGACCTGGGCCAACGAACTCAAGGGACGCGGCATCCGGGTCAACACCGTCACGCCCGGCCCGACCGACACCCCTGGTCTGTCGGGGCTCGCCCCCGACCCGGAGCAGGCCGCCGGCCTCAGGCAGCACCTGGCGACGCAGGTGCCGCTGGGCCGGCTCGGGCGCCCGGAGGAGATCGCCGCCGCCGTGGCCTTCCTCGCCTCCGAGCAGAGCAGCTTCATCACCGGTTCGAGCCTGTACGTCGACGGCGGCCTGAACCAGATCTGAGTTGATAACCGCACATCCGGCGAGGATGGCGGCGCCCGGCCGACCGGGTTCGCTCAGGCGGGCGAGCCCGGCGGCCTCGATCGCCAGACGGCCGGTCGGACAGAGGTCAGGCCCTCCGGACTCACCCTGCACTGGAGTTCCGGCGGCACCGAAGGCGCAGTGAACCGCATCAAGAAGATCAAGAGGCAGCTCTACGGACGAGCCGGATTCGAACTACTCCGCAAGATGATCCTGCTTCAGTGACCCTCCGCGACCGCTCCCCAAGATCTGTGCCAGAACCGAGTTTTGATGTCAGTTCGCGATCGGATCGCAGTGGGGATCGAGGTCGAGCGAAGTGAACGCATGTACGAGCACGCCCTTTCGGCTACTGAGAGTGACTGGTCGTCGGTGGAGGCGGGCCCTGCGCAGGGCGGTGCTCGGCGGCGTGGGTAGGTTGGTGGCCACCGACCCAGGAGATGCCCCGTGCCCGGCCGCCCCAGCGTTTTGTTCGTGACCGATCTCGCCTACCAGGCCCGGGGGCGGCGCTACTGCGACGAGGACATCTTCCTGTCGTCGCGGCTGCGGAACGACTTCGACATCGCTCTGTGCCACCCGCTGGATGCCGCCGCTCTCATGGACGCCTTCGAGGGGGTCGTGGTCCGCAACAGCGGCCCCGTGCTGAACTACCAAAAGGAGTACGACGCCTTCCGGAACCAGGCCGCAGCGCGCGGCATCCGGGTCTACAACCCACTGTCCGGCCGGGCCGACATGGCTGGCAAACAGTACCTGCTGGACCTGACGGCAGCCGGATACCCGGTCATCCCCACCATCGACCGACCCCAGAACCTCGGCGCGCTGCCCGAGACCGACCAGTACGTGGTCAAGCCGAAGGCAGGGGCGGACTCCATCGGCCTCAACTTCGTCTCCCGGGACCAGCTGGACGGCCTCACCTATGGCGACATTCTGGTCCAGCCCCGCATCGACTTCCGCTATGAGGTGTCGTTCTACTACGTCGACGACGCCTTCCAGTACGCCCTCCACGCCCCCGACCCCAACCGTCGTTGGGTCCTTGAGCCCTACCAGCCCACGGAAGCCGATCTCGGTTTCGCCCGCTGCTTCATCGACTGGAACACCCTCGATCACGGTATCCAGCGCGTGGACGCCTGCCGCACCCAGGAGGGCGACCTCCTCCTGGTAGAGCTGGAAGACCTCAACCCCTACCTGTCCCTGGACCATGTCGACGACCCGACCCGTGACACCTTCGTCGCCAGCATGACGACCTCCCTCCACCGGTTCCTGGGCATCTCACCCCGGAACTGACCGGCGCACCCCCGGTCACCTCAACTGACGCCGACAGGTGTGCAGGCGGTGATGGTCCCGGCGTACAGGTCGACCTTCGACTGCGAGTTACCCATCAGGCCCCAGCGGAAGAAGCACACCTGACACTCCCACCGCAAGCCCCTAACTGACGTCAAAACAAACCGACATCGCAAACTCGGTCAGAACGTGACTCCCGCAGTCGCCTCCAAACGACTCCCGCTCTCGCTTACAAAGCCAGACGGCGTGGGGGCCGCGGTACAGCGCGCGATCGAGAAGGGGCGCGGCCTGTCCGGCGCACTGGATGTCGCCTTCGTCAGCGCCGCCGCCGCGCAGCTCCTGGCAGCTGTGACGCAGGCCTTCCGCGAGCAGGCTCCCGACTGCGAGGTGCACATCCGAGAAGCGCAAGGCGACCAGCTGCTGCCATGGATCCGCTCGGGAGAGGTCGACCTCGGGCTGACGAATCTGCCCGTCGGCGACCCCGACCTGACCCACAGCTCGGTCCTGGTACGCGAGGCGCGGATGCTCACGGTTCCCGTCGGCCATCCTTTCGCCCGCCGCAGCAGCGTCCTGGTCGCCGACTTGACGCGCGTCCCCTGATACGGCTTCCGGGTCACACGGCAACCCCACTCCGGCAGGCCGATATCCCTCCCGCCGCCGACCCGACGGCCAGGACGTTCCAGGAGGCACTCGCCCTCGTCGGCGCCGGACAAGGCGCCCTCCCCGGTGGCGCCCACGCCCGCCGCTACTACGCGCGCCCTGACATCGCCTACATCCCCATCAGCGACGCCCCTCCCCTGGAGCGGGGCCTGGTCTGGCCGGCCGACCGTCACACCGCGCGCGTCCGCGCCTTCGGGGACTGTCAGTGCCCATTGTGATGCTCTGCGTACACACTGCGGGTCAGTGTTGAGGAGTGCCCGGTGCTGGACGACCTGCTGGTGGTCGGGTTCGACCTGGAGATGCAGCGCGAGGTCCACATCGGCGACCGGCCCTAGGCCTCCCGGACATCGCAGGTCAGCGGCCCGCGGCTGTCCCGGACACCACCCGGACACCCGAACCCCTTGCCCCGCCGGCCGCCCCACCCCACGCTCGAGCCACCGACAAAGAGGAGGAAAGGTCATGCGAATCAGACGCACGCTCGCACTCGCAGCAGCCACCGCCGCACTCGCCACCGGCCTCGCAGCCGCGCCCGCAGCAGCTGACAAGAGCAACCCCAGCCCCGGCGAGGTCTCTGCTGCCGCGTGGACCCCGACCACCACACTGAGTGCTGCCCCGATCAGGGAGTGCTACGCGGCCTCGTGCGACGTGGTAATACGGACGAACGCTGGCGAAACGGTGTACTGGAGCCACTACGCTTACAACGATTACGGCAACCGCTGGTACTACGTCGAGTACACGTTCGGCAACGGCTACCCCAAGACCGTCCACGGCTGGATCTACTGCGGCAACGTCACCGCTCCCTGCTGAGCACCTCCGACTGCTTCCCCGCCCAGCGATGGCGGATTCAACAAATCGTCGCAACGCGGGGGTTGTTGGAGTCGTTCTTCAGCAGGTTGGTGAAGCGCTCGGCTGGGGTGTCCCAGCCGAGCCGTCGGGCGACGCCCAGCCCCCCCGGCATGAAACTAGGAGGTCACTGGCCGCCGCTTCTCCGCGCGCCGATCGCCAGGGCCGCGGGGTAGAGGACACTGTGCCCGAAGCGGGCCCGGGCACGGTCGGCGACGGCTTCGATCGCGAGGGGTCTGTCGTCGCCGCTGTCGAGGGTGAGCTGTCGGGTGGCTTCGGCGGCGGGCTGCAGGGCGTCGGCGCGCAGGGCGATGCTGCGTACCCGGGCGCGCTGCGGGCCGAGGGATTCGTAGACCGCGTACGCGGCGCGCGCCAGGAGCACGGTGTGGAAGGTCGCCTCGGGCAGGGTGCGGCTGCGGGGGGTCGCGCTCTGGTCGGCGTAGCGGATGGTGCAGGTCAGCCCTTGGGTGATCTGGCCACTGGTGCGCAGGCGGGCACCGAGGTCGTCGGCGAGGGCGAGCAGGGCGCGCCGGTGCTCGGCTGGATCGAGTTCGTCGCGCGCGAAGCGGTGTTCGGCGCTGATTCTCGCTGGTGCCGGGGTGGGAACGACGGAGGTGTCGCGGCCGTGGGCGCGCTCGTGGAGGGCGCGGCCGGCGCGGGCACCGAGCAGTCGCTGCAGGGTGAGCTGGGGGATGTCGGCGACGTCGCCGACGGTGTGCAGGCCGTATTCGGCGAGCGTGGCGGCTGTCTGGGTGCCGATGCCGGGCAGTTCGCGGACGGGGCGGGGCCGCAGGAACGCGTCGATCGCCTCGGGCGAGTTCACGATGCCGGTGCGCTGGCCGGGCGGGGTGAGGGCGGCGGCCATGGCGGCGAGCAGCCGGTTCGGGCCGGCGCCCGCCGAACTGTGCAGCCCGTAGAGAGCTGCGGCCCGCAACTGGATGAGTTCGGTGACGCCGCGGGCGTCGCGGCGCCAGAAGCGGATCGCGCCGGTGAGGTCCGCGACGGCGCTGTCCGGCTCCAGCATCTGCACGCGCGGCGTGAAGTCCTCCAGCAGGCGGCGCAGTTGCTGAAGGAGGTCCGGGTCGTGGCCGGGTACGAGAGCGAACCGGAGGTGGAGGATGTGACGTCCTTCGCGCATGGTGATCACCCTGCGCTTCCCTGGTTCTCCAGACACTCAGATGTGTCTCACCTACTGGTGCCGTCGTTTCAGGAGCCTGTGCGCGAGGGTGGCCACGGGAGTTTGGGCGCGTTCTTCGTCGTACACATGACGATGTGCGACCCGTTCCAGGTGAAGGCGATCGGTACGTTGCGCGGGGTTCCGTCCTTGGCGACGTAGGCCAGGCGGGTCACGTCACGGGCCAGCAGCTCCTGGCTGATCGGGCGGTTCAGAACCTCGATGATCTCGTTCGGCTGCATGGTTCGGTTTCTCCTTCTCAGCGCAGTTGCTCGGCCAGTCCGACGATGATGCCCTCGGGGCCGCGGATGTAGCAGAGCAGATAGCTGTCCTCGAACCTGGCGATCTCGCCGACGAGTTCGGCGCCGTGAGGGCGCAGGCGGGCAACGGTGTCCTCGATGTCGTCGACGGCGAACATGACGCGGTGCGTGCCCAGAATGTTGTGCGGCCGGTTGCGCGGCCCGGCGCTGATCACCGCGGGGCTACGGTACTTCGCCAGCTCGAGCCGGCTGTGACCGTCCGGGGTCCGGACCATCGCGATGTCACAGCGGACGCCGTCGAGTCCGGTGCACTGGTCGGCGAAGAGGCCCTCGACCTCCGCCCTGCCCTCCAGCTCCATACCGAGTTCCACGAAGAACCCGATGGCGGCATCCATGTCCTCGACGACGATGCCGACGTTGTCCATCCGCTGAATCGCCATGCTGGTTTCTCCTTCTTCCTCGTGCGGCCGGTGGTGGCCGCTGATGTCCCTGGGACGGAGCCGGTGGCACGTTCTCGACATCCTCAGACCGCCGAACTCCGAAAAATCTGGATCGCGCCTCAGCACCGCTACAGCAGACCCGCGAGCCAGGCGCCACCACCGAGGGTGAGTGCGGCGCAGGTGGCCGCTCCCATGAAGACGATCAGCCGCAGCGTGCCGTCCCCGCTTTTCAATGCTTCTTCGACGATTCGCAGCGTGCGCGCTTGAGCATTGCGCCTCCCCAATTAATTCACGGTGTCGGGTCACCCTTGGCGGGTGGAGTTCCCCGTGCCGCTCGCCCTCGCCGCACCCCTCCGGGCCCCGCCGCGCGGCGCCGGCGCGAGCTGGGGGCCGCGCTGACCCCCGGCGGGCCCGAGCATCCGTGGACGGGAATGCAGATCAGCGCTGGATGGGGCTCTGGGAACAAGCTCCGGTACGTCACCGTCCAGCCGAACCTCGTCGCCGAGATACGCGCTGACACAGCGGTAGACCGCGGCCGGCACTGGCACCCAGTGCGCTACCTGCGTATTCGGGATGACCTCACCCCTGGCGACATCGCGGCGGCGGGGTGACCGATGCGTCGGCGCCTGATGTCTCATGAGACATCAGGAAGTCTGGAGAACAGGGGCTGCAGCCGACCCACCAGGTCCTGCTGCCCGGGGCTTTCGAGCTGGAAGAGACCGACGGTGTCGGAGGCCTGGATGAGTTCGAAGGCGAGCCGGTCGTTCAGGTCGACGTGGTCGGGGTTGTCGAGATCGAGCTGGCGGCCGGTGATGCGGCGGATCTCCGCGACGGCGTGCGCCATCGCCGACTGCATCCGCACCCCCAGCACATCGAGCTTGAGCAGCCCGAGGTCTTCGACGTCCTCCTTGTCGGCCTGCACCATCGGGTAGCCGCCCGGGGTCGGCTGCACCGGCAGCCGGTCCAGCAGGCTCGCGTCGGACAGGATCACGCCGCACGGGTGCATGGCGTAGCCGCGCGGCAGCGCGTCCAGGCCCTCCGCGAGCTCCCACAAGGACCCGAACTTGCCTGCCTGAGCGCCCAGTTTCCGCAGCTCGGGCAGTTCGACCAGGGCGGCGCGGATGTCCCGGGCCCTAATGTGCGGAAAGCTCTTGGCGATGTCGCCCACGACGTGGGGCGGCATCCCGAGGGCGAGGCCGGTGTCGCGCAGGGCGTGGCGGGCCCGGTAGGTCTCGGGCATGCCGGTGACCGCGACCCGCTCGGACCCGAACCTTTCAATGATCTTGTTGTAGACCTCCAGGCGGCGCGCGGACTCCACGTCCAGGTCGATGTCCGGCAGCGACGTGCGCCGCTCGCTGAGGAACCGTTCTTTACCGACCTCGGATCTGTACGCTTCGGGGGTGACCGTGGCTGGTACGTCGCGTACGCGTCCGGGACGTGCCGAGACGGCGAACGGGCGCGACTGTCATGGTCGACCTCGGGACTGGTGAGGTCGCATGTTGAAGGGGTGGCGTATTCGCGGCTGAAGCCCGCAGCTAAATGACGCTGAGTGAGCGGTCAGGGGGGCGACCTGATCATCCCTATCGACAAGCGCAAGGGCCAGGCGCCCAGCGTCGCCAGCATCTACCGCGCACTCGGCCGCACTCCTGGCCGTGGGACCGCCGACCCTCCCCGCCAGGCGTCACTGGTCGCCGGAGCGGCGCGGTGCTGTCATAGGTACGGAAGACGGCGTGGAGAGCCGGCAGGGGCGCAGAGGCCGGCGCGCCGCGCGTGGTCCGCCCGGGCGGCCCGACCGCGGCCGCCCCGTCGCAAAGCGGAGGAGGCCGATGCCATGCTGCACCGCCGCACGGTCGGTGACGTGATGACCGAGGAGGTCGTCACCCTCCGCCCCAACACACCGTTCCAGGAGGTCGCCGCCCTGCTGGACGCGAACGACATCGTCGCGGCCCCGGTCGTCGACGACGACGGCGCTCCCATCGGCGTCGTGTCCGCGTCCGACGTGCTGCGGCACGAGACCGGCATGCCCGATCCGCAGGGTCAGGACGGGAACGACGAGCGCTCCTGGGGCAAGGCCCGGGCCCGGACCGCGGGCGCGCTCATGAGCAGCCCCGTCTTCACCGCCCGCGCCGACTGGACGATCCCTCGAGCCGCGCGGGAACTCCGCAGGCGGCACGTCAAGCAACTGCCGGTGGTCGGCGACGACGGGCTCCTCACCGGCATCGTCACCCGCAGCGACCTGCTCGACGCCTTCATCCGCTCCGACGTCGAGATCCGCGGCGAGGTCGAGCAGGACGTCCTGGGGCGCATCCTCGGCCTGGACGAGGGCACCGTCGCGGTCGAGGTCCGGGACGGGGTCGTCACCCTTCGGGGTCACGTCCCGGAACCGCGTCTCGTCCCGGTGGTCGTGGGCCTCTGCCAGGGCGTCGACGGTGTCGTCGCCGTGGATGCCCACCTCGCCGCCGCCCGGGCGGGCTAGGTGTTCTGCCCCGGGAGTCCGGCCGCAGCAGCGGCAGGCCGACCACCAGGTGCAGTCGAGCGGATCCCGGCACGAGACCGGCCCTACCCACCCACGATCACTCTCCGTCTATCGCATCTGATGCGAGAATTTCGCATCAGATGCGACCCGGGGGCGTCTTCGCAGCTCAATCGCCCGTTGGGGTGGCGCACCCGCAAGGCGCTGCCGCGACGGCTATCGTGGTTCCGCGCGATGCCGAGGTCAGCGTCCCTGGTGGGACCGCTCGCCCGCGGTTCGGGGGTGACCTCCAGGTCGGGTGTCGCATATTCGCATTTGATGCAATTGGCGTCGGTAGGAACATCGGTACAGCGGTTATCGGTGAGAACGATCATGGTCCGGTCGACGCGAGGGTGCTGACGCGGTTCTCGTACTCGCGGCGGGCCTTGCGCTGGGACGGGACCGCCGGGGCGCCCTGGGTGCCGTCGAGGGGCTGGCATCGCGCGAGTGAGCGTTAGGCCGTGTCGGTGCGGCCGGGCCTGCAATCGGCCAGACGGTGGGCGGTGGGCGCGGGCCGGTCGATTGCGCAGGTTCCCGCCTGGCGCAGGCCAGCCGCGCCCACCGCCCTTGTCCCGGTCCGCCTTTCCCAACAGACCTCCCACGGCGCAGAGAAGCACACCTTCATCGGCCCACGGCTGCCGACCTCCTGGCGCTGACCGAGCCCCGCATCGACCCCGACGTCAAGAACGCGCAGCTGCGCCTGGTCGTCACCGCCACCGGCTCCGACGGCTACCGCGCCACCCTCGCCTGGGCCGAGACCGACCTGGCCTTCTCCGGCAAAAGGTCCTGCTCGCCGTCACCTAGGACGGCAAGAAACTCGACAAGGAAGGGCCGCGTCTGGTCGTGCCCGGCGACGTCAAGGGCGGCCGCTATCTCAGTGGCGTCGTCCGCCTGCACGTCGGCAACACCGACGCCCTCGACCCCGTCTGACCGGCCCCTCGCAGACGCGGCCGCCCGCCCGCGCCGCGGCGGGCAGGTGGCCACACCCCACCGAAGAGATCGTGCGTCAGGCGTCCACCGCCATGAGCTGATCAGTCCGTGCCTTGGCGTGGGCGCAGCGTCGGCAGGCCCGCGAGGAACGCGGTGAGGGCGCGCTTCAGCGTCGGGAGGAACGGCGGGCGGGCGGCGGCGATCCACGGCTCCTGCGCGTAGAGCTCGGCCAGTACCGGGGGCGGATGGGCTGTCGGGTAGAGGAAAGCAGCCAGCGCGGAGGCCGTCCCGACCAGCTCCAGGCCTTCGCCGTCGGTCAACTCGCCGGCGCGCGCCACTTCGGCACCGATCTCGGCGCCCACGTCGAGGAGCACCACCTTGAAGGCGCGGGCCGCGTCGAGCGACACGTTGTGTTCCAGGGCCGCGGCGTAGCCGAGAAGGTCGCACAGGAGCGGCCGTTCCTCCAGCGTCTCGGCGAGCGCGTCGACCACGCCGCCCGGACCGTCGGAGGCGCGCAGCCGCTCGGTCACCGCTTGCTTCCAGCCCTGCCATTCTTCGGCGGCGAGTTCGAGATAGATCTCCTCGCGCGTGCCGAAATAGCGCACCACATTGGACTTCGCGAGCCCCGCGGCCGCCGCCACGGCACGCAGGCTGACCGTGCGCACGCCCGAGCGCAGGGCGAGCTCGCGCGCGGCGGCGAGGATCGCCTCGCGTCGCTGTTGCTTGTGCTCCGGCCGCCTGGCCCGCAGAAACTCCGGCTCGCTCATGATCCCGGACAGCATAACGGGACCCTTAACCGACCGCCGTCCTCTTATTAAGCGGACAGTGGTCTGTTAACGTCCTCGGGTACCCCATCGACGGAGGAACGATGCCCGCTGTAGTGCTACGGGTGAACGGCACCACCCATGAACTCGACCTGGAGCCGCAGGTCAGCCTGCTCGACGCGGTGCGCGAACACCTCGGGCTGACCGGCGCGAAGAAGGGCTGCGACCAGGGCGCGTGCGGAGCCTGCACCGTCCTGGCCGACGGCGTGCGCATCAACGCCTGCCTGGCACTTGCCATCCAGTACGAGGGCCGCGAGATCACCACGATCGAGGGCGTCGCGAGCCCGCTCCAGGAGGCGTTCGTCGTCCACGACGGGTTCCAGTGCGGCTATTGCACCTCCGGCCAGATCTGTTCGGCGATCGGCATGCTGGCCGAGCACGGGGACGGCGTCCCGAGCGCGGCGACCGAGCACCTCGACGCCGACGGCGTGGAGTTGACCGGCGCCGAGATCAGAGAGCGGATGAGCGGCAACCTGTGCCGCTGCGGTGCCCACAACGGCATCGTCGCCGCGATCCAGGAGGTCGCCGGGGCAGACGCCGTATCCCGCGTCAGGGCGGAGGCGGCGCGATGAGGTCGTTCGCGTACGTGCGTCCGGACGACGTGGCCGCCGCCGTCCGGGCGGTCGCGGCCCAGCCGGACGCGAAGTTCCTCGGCGGCGGCACCAACCTGGTCGACCTGATGCGCGAGGGGATCGAGCGGCCCGCGACCGTCGTCGACGTCACCGGGCTGCCGCTGGAGGAGATCGAGGAACTGCCGGACGGGGGACTGCGCATCGGCGCGGGGGTCCGCAACAGCCGCCTCGCCGGGCACCGGCTGGTCCGCAGCCGCTACCCGATGCTGGCCCAGGCGATCCTGTCGGGCGCTTCGGCGCAGCTGCGGAACATGGCGACGGTCGGGGGCAATCTGATGCAGCGCACCCGCTGCCTGTACTTCTACGACGACACGGCCGCCTGCAACAAGCGCGAGCCGGGGGCCGGCTGCGCCGCACGCGACGGGTTCCACCGGAGCGGCGCGATCCTCGGGGCGAGCCCGGCCTGCATAGCCACGCATCCGTCCGACATGTGCGTCGCGCTCGCCGCGCTGGACGCCGTGGTCGAGGTGGAGAGTCTGCGCGGCGTCCGCCGTATCCCGCTGGCCGGCTTCCACCGGCTGCCCGGCGACACTCCGCACCTCGAGACCGAGTTGGCCGCCGACGAGTTGAT
>NZ_JBQQCE010000304.1:0-11929 GCF_052245645.1 Streptomyces sp. KR55
GGACGAGTGGATCACCTGGGGCGAGGGCGAGTTCTGCCACGAGTGGCTGATGTTCACCCTGCGGTCGCGGGGCATCGAGCCGATCGTCGGCCACCGCGCGGCCGAGACGCACACCCAGCTCGGGCTGGTCGCCGCCGGTCTCGGCGTGTGCATCGCCCCGCTGCTGGGCCGCCATCCCATGCCGGCCGGGGTCGTCACGGTGCCGCTGAGGCAGCGGGTGCGCCGGCATGTCTACGTCGTCTGGCGGGCGGACGCCGACCGCCGCCCGTCGATCCGGGCGGCAGTGCAGGCACTGCGGGCCGCGGGGGAGAGCGTCGGCGCGAGCTGAGCGGGCGCCCTACGACGACCCCAGTTTGCGGAAGTCCCAGGAGACGATCTTCCCCGGCGTCAGCCGCACCCACGCGTGCCGCCCGTCGTGCGGCATCTCCTCCAGGCCGAAGTTCTTGCGGGCGAACAGCGTCTCCGGGACGTCGAGTTCGGCGTGCAGCTCGCCGGTGCGCGGGATCTCGCCCACGAACTCGACGGTCCCGGACAGCTCGACGCCGCGCAGTTCGTCGTACTCCTCGCCCGTGTCGACCACGACGGCCACCCGCGGATCACGCCGCAGATCGGCCCACCGCCTGCTGCGCACCACGGAGTACAGCCACATGGAGGTGCCGTCCCAAGCGAACCACAGCGTGCTCACATGGGGGGCGCCGTCGGCCGACACCGTGGCGACCCGGCACGTGCGCTGGCTGGTCAGGAACTCGTCCAGCTCACCGGGCGTCATCAT
Organism: Streptomyces sp. KR55; assembly: GCF_052245645.1. Taxonomy (NCBI): domain Bacteria; kingdom Bacillati; phylum Actinomycetota; class Actinomycetes; order Kitasatosporales; family Streptomycetaceae; genus Streptomyces; species Streptomyces sp. KR55. The sequence goes on from NZ_JBQQCE010000304.1 coordinate 773, forward strand.
GATCTTGCGGCCCCGGCGCTGAGTGACTGTCATGCGATTCCCCTCGACAGAACAACACCTGACGGTATGTCAGAAAAGAATGGAGCTTCTTCCGTCCTCGTGCAATGGTGGCTGACCTCACCGGCTCCCACCCCGAGGGGGAACCATGTCGTCGTACGAGAACCTCGGCGAACTTCTCGACCCCGCCGTCACCGTGCTCCTCACCGTCGAGTGCCAGCAGGGCGTCGTCGGCCCGGACAGCGCGCTGCCGGAACTCGCCCGTCAGGCCCGCTCCTCGGGCGCCCTCGCCAACATCGCGCGGCTGGTGGCCGCCGCCCACGAGAGCGGCATCCAGGTCATCCACGCCCTCGCCGAACGCCGCCCCGACGGACGGGGCGCCAGTCACAACGCCCGGCTGTTCCGCGCCGCCGAACGGCTCCCCGTCCAGCAGCTGTCCGGCACCACGGCGGTGCGCGTCGCACCCCCGATCGAGGTCGCCGAGGAGGACGTCGTCGTACGCCGGCTGCACGGACTGTCGCCCATCCAGGGCACCGACGTCGACGCGCTGCTGCGCAACCTCGGCTGCCGCACCCTGATCGTCACCGGCGTCTCCGCCAACGTCGCGATCCCCAACGCCGTCTTCGACGCCGTGAACCGCGGTTACACGGCCGTCGTGCCGACCGACGCCATCGCGGGGGTGCCCGCCGACTACACCCCCGCGATGATCCGGCACACCCTCGCCCTGGTCGCCACCCTCGCGACCACCGACGAGGTGCTGGGCTGCTGCCAAGGACCCCGCCGGCGCTGACCGTCACGCCATCCTGATCTCGTCCCCCTCCACGGTGATCTCCTCGGCGGGCAGAGGCTGGGTCGCCGGACCTTTCTGCACGCTGCCGTCGGTCGCGGAGAACCGACTGTCGTGACAGGGGCAGATGATGACCCCGTCCTTGAAGTCCTTCACCGCACAGCCCTGATGGGTGCACTTGGAGGAGAACGCCTTGAATTCGCCCGCCGCCGGCTGGGTGACCACCACGCCGCCGAAGACCTTCCCGCCGCCCTCGGGGATGTCGGAGGTCTTGCCGAGGACGGTGCCGGAACCGGATTCGGACGAGTCGTCGCCCGACCCGCACGCGGTCAGCGCGACGGCGAGCCCCGCCGCCCCGGCCGCCGCGATCACGGTACGGCGGGCCGGTCCCGACACGGAGTGATGCGATTCGCTGGCCATGCTGGGGTTCCCTTCTGCGGTCGTCATGTGATGTCCAGCAGTACGGGCCGCGACCGGCCCCGGTTCAGCCGCCACGCGGTTCGTCACCCGATAGAGGCCCAGAGCCGACGGCCTGCGCCCCAACCGTCCCGAACGCCCCCAGTAACCTGGGGCGATGCTCAAGGAAGTCATCGCGACCCGCTACATCACGCCCCTGCGTGAGGGCGGCTCGCTGCCGGGGCTCGTCGAGGCCGACGATCTCGGGATGTACGTCATGAAGTTCACCGGTGCCGGCCAGGGCCGCAAGACACTCGTGGCGGAGGTCGTCTGCGGCGAACTCGCCCGCCGGCTGGGCTTCAGGGTGCCGCGCCTGGTGACGGTCGAGCTCGACCCGCTGCTGGGGCTGGGCGAACCCGACCAGGAGGTGCAGGAGCTGCTGAAGTCCAGCGGCGGCACCAACCTCGGCATGGACTTCCTGTCCGGCGCGCTCGGCTTCGACCCGCTCGCCTTCGCGGTGAGCCCCGAGGAAGCGGGGCGGATCGTCTGGTTCGACGCGCTGGTGAACAACGTCGACCGCTCCTGGCGCAACCCCAACCTGCTGATGTGGCACGGCGAGCCGTGGCTCATCGACCACGGCGCGACCATGATCTGGCACCACAACTGGCCCGGCGCCGAAGCTTCCGCGCTGCGGCCCTACGACGCCTCCGACCACGCCCTGCGCTCCTTCGCCCCGGACACCACCGCGGCCGCCGCCGCTCTCGCGCCCCTCGTCACCGAGGAACTGCTGGCCGAGGTCACCGCCGAGATTCCCGACGCGTGGCTGACCGGCGAGCCCGGCTTCGACACGCCGGACGACCTGCGCCGGGCCTACGCGCGACCACTGCTCGCGCGCGCCGCCGTCATCCATGAACGCGTTCAGGGGGTCAAGTGAGCGAGCGCCACATCACCAGGGCCGGCCAGGGCGGCGGCCGGGACGTCTTCGAGTACGCCCTCCTGCGGGTCGTGCCGCGCGTCGAGCGCGGCGAGTGCATCAACGCGGGGGTGCTCGTGTACTGCCGTGCCAAGGCGTACGTCGGCGCCCGCACGCACCTCGACGAGGCGCGGCTGCTGGCCCTCGACCCGGAGGCCGACGTGGCCGGCGTACGCGCCGCGCTGCGTGCCGTCGAGAGCGTGTGCGGCGGCGGGGAGGGGGCCGGGCAGGCGGCCGGTGACGACGCGGGACGCCGTTTCCGCTGGCTGATCGCGCCCCGCTCGACGGTCGTGCAGCCCGGGCCGGTGCACACCGGGCTGACCGCCGATCCGGCGGCCGAGACGGAGCGTTTGCTCGACCTGCTGGTGAGGTGATGGATCACATGCACCCGATGGGCCGTTGACACCGGGTGCCAGGGCTTCTAGCGTCACGTCTGCTGAAGGTACTAAGCGGTCGCTCACCGAAGAGCGTGCCGCTGAGCCGCATCCAAGGGCGAGGAGTAGCAGCAATGTCCACCACTGAGCAGCGGGTCGCAGTCGTCACCGGTGCCGCGCGCGGCATCGGCGCCGCCACCGCCGTACGCCTGGCGGCCGAGGGCCGCGCGGTCGCCGTGCTCGACCTCGACGAGGCCGCCTGCAAGGACACCGTGGAGAAGATCACCGCCGCGGGCGGCCGGGCCATCGCGGTCGGCTGCGACGTCTCCGACGAGGCACAGGTCGAGGCCGCCGTCGCGCGCATCGCCGAGGAGCTCGGCGCGCCGTCGATCCTCGTCAACAACGCGGGTGTGCTCCGCGACAACCTGCTGTTCAAGATGAGCGTCGCCGAGTGGGACACCGTCATGAACGTGCACCTGCGCGGCGCCTTCCTGATGTCCCGGGCCTGCCAGAAGCACATGGTCGACGCCGGCTTCGGCCGGATCGTCAATCTCTCCTCGTCCTCCGCCCTCGGCAACCGCGGCCAGGTCAACTACTCCGCCGCCAAGGCCGGTCTGCAGGGCTTCACCAAGACCCTCGCCAAGGAGCTCGGCAAGTTCGGCATCACCGCCAACGCCGTCGCCCCCGGCTTCATCGCCACCGACATGACCGCCGCCACCGCCGAACGCGTCGGCATGGGCTTCGAGGACTTCAAGGCCGCGGCCGCCTCCATGATCCCGGTACAGCGTGTCGGCGAGCCGGAGGACATCGCCAACGCCATCGCCTTCTTCACGGGCGACGCGGCCGGCTTCGTTTCCGGCCAGGTGCTGTACGTGGCCGGCGGACCGCTCGACTAAAGGGGATCACTTCCATGGAACTCCCGGAGCTTTCGGGCAAGGTCGCGCTCGTCACGGGCGCCAGCCGCGGCATCGGCTACGGCGTCGCCGAGGCGCTCGTGGCACGCGGTGACCGCGTGTGCATCACCGGCCGCAACGAGGACGCCCTCAAGGAGGCCGTCGAGCAGCTCGGCGCCGACCGGGTCATCGGCGTGGCCGGCAAGGCCCACGACGTCGACCACCAGGCCGTCGCCGTCGAGCGCACGATGGACGCCTTCGGGCGGGTCGACTACCTGGTCAACAACGCCGGTACGAACCCGGTGTTCGGGCCGATCGCCGACCTCGACCTCGATGTCGCGCGCAAGGTGTTCGAGACCAACGTCGTCTCGGCGCTCGGGTTCGCCCAGCGCACCTGGCACGCCTGGCAGAAGGACAACGGCGGCGCGATCGTCAACATCGCGTCCGTGGCCGGCGTCTCCGCCTCGCCCTTCATCGGCGCGTACGGCATCAGCAAGGCCGCGATGATCAACCTGACCCTGCAGCTGGCGCACGAGTTCGCGCCCAAGGTGCGGGTCAACGCGATCGCCCCGGCCGTCGTGAAGACCAAGTTCGCGCAGGCCCTGTACGAGGGCCGCGAGGCGGAGGCCGCCGCGGCCTACCCGCTGGGCCGGCTCGGCGTGCCCTCCGACATCGGCGGCGCCGCCGCGTTCCTCACCTCGGCGCAGGCCGACTGGATCACCGGCCAGACGCTCGTCGTGGACGGCGGCATCTTCCTCAACGCCGGCGTGGGCTGACCGGGCCGAGGACACACAGGGGCGTCGGCTCCGTCGGCGGGATGTGGATCCGTTGACGGAAACGGCGCCCCTGTCCACGTACAGGCACTCCACAGGGCGATGACAACGTCGTCATCACGATGCTGATCAAGTACCTCGCGCAACTGCGGTTCAGCCGGCCCGAGCACTGCGATAGGGTCTGCCGACCCTTGGTATGGCAGATCGAGGAGTGTGCGCGTGTTCAACCGGAACCGAGGCCTGCGGCAGTTGGCCGCGATCGCATCCATATCCCTGGTGGCCGGATGCAGCCTGTTCTCGGACGGCGAGACCGGTGACGACGGGCCGATCGTCGTGGGGACCACCAGCGCCCCCAGCACACTGGATCCGGCCGCTTCCTGGGACGGCTCCTGGGAGCTGTTCCGCAACGTCTACCAGACGCTGCTGAGCTACCCCAACGGCGCCACCACGCCCCAGCCCGACGCCGCCGAGAGCTGTGCGTTCACCGACGGCACCAACCGCGCGTACCGCTGTGAGCTGCGGGAGGGCCTGACGTTCTCCGACGGCGGCGCGATCGACGCGCGGGCCGTCAAGCACTCGATCGACCGGATCACCGCCATCAACGCGCCGGGCGGGCCCGCCGGGCTGCTGGGCAGCCTGGACCGGGTGCAGGCGCTGGGCGACCGCGAGGTGGTCTTCCACCTGAAGACCGCCGACGCCACCTTCCCGTTCGTGCTCGCCACCCCGGCCATGTCCATCGTCGACCCCGACGACTACCCGGCCGACTCCCTGCGCGAGGACGCCGGGGTCACCGGGTCCGGGCCGTACACGCTCGAGGCGTACGACGAGGGCAGTCAGGCCGAACTCGTCCGGAACGACAGCTACAAGGGCTTCGCCGAGCGCAGAAACGATGCGGTGACCATCCGCTACTTCCAGGACTCCGGCACCATGGTCAAGGCCCTGCGGGAGCAGCGCATCGACGTGACCTACCGCGGCCTCGCCGCCGACGACATCGTCGCCCTGGAGGGCGAGGACTCCGACACGCTGCAACTGGTCGAGGGCGCCGGCACCGACATCAGCTACCTGGTGTTCAACCCGAAGGACGAGTGGGCCGGCAACGCTGCGGTACGCAAGGCCATCGCCCAGATCGTCGACCGGCCGACCATCGCCCACAGGATCTACAAGGACACCGTCGACCCCCTGTACTCGATGGTCCCCAAGGGCCTGACCGGCCACACCACGGGCTTCTTCGACAACTACGGCGACCCCGACCCGGACAAGGCCCGCACGATCCTCACCGAGGCCGGTATCACCGAGCCCGTCCCGCTCACCCTCTGGTACACCACCGATCGCTACGGCTCCGAGACCGCCGTTCTGTTCAAGGAGCTGAAGCGCCAGCTGGAGGCCTCGGGCCTGTTCGAGATCACCCTCAAGAGCCGGCCCTGGAAGACGTACGTCGAGGGCTACCAGAAGGGCGAGTACCCGGTGTTCGGCCGCGGCTGGTTCCCCGACTTCCCCGACGCCGACAACTACATCGCGCCCTTCGTCGGCGAGGAGAACGCCCTCGGTACGCCGTACCCCGCGCCCGAGATCACCAAGGTGCTGCTGCCCCGCTCCCGCCAGGAGAGCGACCGCGCCCAGGTGGAGCGGGAATTCGAGGAGGCCCAGGAGATCCTCGTCGACGACGCGCGCCTGCTGCCGTTGTGGCAGGGTAAGCAGTATGTCGCCGCGAGCGAGGAGATCTCCGGCGGGGAGCGCGCGTTGGACCCGTCGACGATCATGATGGTGTGGGAGTTGTACCGCAAGACCAGCTGGTGAGGCCGTCCGCTGCGTCGATTGTCAGTGGTCGCCGGTAGGTTCTGTGCTCTGGAAGCGACCGCACACCGTAAGGAAGTTGACGTGACCGACATCGCCATGCTGCCCGAGTCCTGGCGCGGGGTCCTGGGCGACGAACTGCACAAGCCCTACTTCAAGGAGCTGACGGAGTTCGTCGAGGAGGAGCGGGCGAAGGGGCCCGTCTACCCTCCGCGCGAGGAGGTCTTCGCCGCGCTCGACGCCACGCCGTACGAGCAGGTGAAGGTCCTGATCCTCGGCCAGGATCCGTACCACGGCGAGGGCCAGGGCCACGGCCTGTGCTTCTCGGTGCGTCCCGGGGTGAAGACCCCGCCCTCGCTGCGCAACATCTACAAGGAGATGCACGAAGAGCTCGGCCTGCCGGTCCCGGACAACGGCTATCTGATGCCCTGGGCCCGGCAGGGTGTGCTGCTGCTCAACGCGGTGCTCACGGTCCGCGCCGGCGAGGCCAACTCGCACAAGGGCAAGGGCTGGGAGAAGTTCACCGACGCGGTGATCCGCGCGGTGGCAGAGCGGCCCGACCCGGCGGTCTTCGTGCTCTGGGGGAACTACGCGCAGAAGAAGCTCCCGCTGATCGACGAGAGCCGGCACGTGGTGGTGAAGGGTGCACACCCCTCGCCGCTGTCGGCCAAGAAGTTCTTCGGCTCCCGCCCGTTCACGCAGATCAACGAGGCGATCGCCGCGCAGGGGCACGAGCCGGTCGACTGGCGTATTCCGAACCTGGGCGACCTGGGCTGACCTCGGAGGCCCGGGCGGGGCCGGTCCTGTGGGTCGGCCCCGCCTCGCCGTGATTGTCGGTGGCTGCCGCTAGCGTCGGGACGGATCGGACGTCGGTGAGTGCTGGGAGAGTGCGGTGGCGGAGCGACAGGAGCAGGCGGCGCCGGATGCCGTGATGACGCGGATCGGGCAGGTCGTCATGCTGCATCACGCGGGCGACCGCGAGGAGGCCCGGCACCGCTTCCTGCAACTGTGGGCGGAGATCGGCGAGGACGGTGACCCGCTGCACCGGTGCACGCTGGCGCACTACATGGCCGACACCCAGGACGACCCATCGGACGAACTGGCCTGGGACCTGCGGGCGTTGACGGCCGCCGAAGAGCTCACGGACGACCGGCTCGCCGCACACGAGGGCGCCCTCGCCGTCCGTGCCCTCTACCCCTCCCTGCACCTCAATCTCGCCGCCGACTACGTCAAGCTCGGCCGCTCCGAGGCCGCCCGCACCCATCTCCACCGGGCCCGCGGCGCGGCCGACGCCCTCGGCGACGACAGCTACGGGGAGGGAGTGCGCGCGGCGATCGGGCGGTTGGCGCTACGACTGGGCGAGGACGGGGCGGCCGGCGGGGCGACGTGGGGGCCACCCAGGCAGCGGCCTTAGCGCCCGGGCCGCCCAGGCCGTGGCCTTGGCGCCTCTGCCGGGGCGGCAGCGGCCCTGTCGGCGCCCTGCCCAGCGGCGCGACTGCGCAGCTGCGGGGTGCCTGTCAACGGCCGTACGTCCGCTCGCAGATCACCGCCTCGGCGCTGTCCGGCCGCCAGCCGCCGTAGTTCCTGCCGAGGGCGCACACATCCGTGGTGTCCCGGAGGGTGTCCGACACGTCCGGGAGCCGGATGACCGGATGCGGCGACTGCCAGGGCTCCGAACGCTCCGGTCGGGACTGTCGGCTGGGTTGCGGGCGGGGCGTCGGCGGCTGGTGGACCGGCGGCGTCGTCGAGGCGGCCGTACGGCTCGGCGTCGCGGATGCCGCGGGCTGCGGCCGGCGGGACGGGCCGATGAGCTCCAGCGCCTCACGGGCCGACGCCTGCACGATCTGTGGCTCGGTCCGGCCGTCCGGGCCGGCCGGCGACAGCTGGGACGGCGCCGTCGGCGGCCCGGCCACAGGCGGGCCCTGGACCGTCGTACAGCCGGCCAGGGCCGAGACAGCCACGGTGACCAGGAGCGTTGCGGTGGTCGTCGTTCGATGCACCCGCGCAACTCTGCTGCTTCCGGGCCCTTCGGGCCCAGCGGACGAGCGCAGGTTGCTCCGGACGGGTGATCCCCGCCCTCGTACGAAGGGCGCGGGCCCGGCGAGGGTGACGTCAGTCGCCGGTGGCACCGTCGATGCGTTCGCGGATCAGATCGGCGTGGCCGTTGTGGCGCGCGTACTCCTCGATCATGTGCGTGTAGATCCAGCGCAGGCTGAAGGGTTCGCCGGTGAACCTGCTGCGGCCCTTGGACAGGTCGTCCAGGGCGAAGCCGGCCGCGTTGCGCCGGGCGATCTCGATCTCGGCCTGCCAGATGGCGTACGCCTCCTCCCAGGTGTCCGCCTCGGTGAGGTGGAACTCGCCGTCGCGGTCCTCCTCGGTGTAGTAGATCGGCCCCGGGTCGTCGCCCACCAGCACCTTGCGGAACCAGCCTCGCTCGCACTCCGCCAGGTGCCGCACGAGCCCCAGCAGGGACAGCTCGGACGGCTCCACGGACGCGGTCCTGAGCTGGGCATCGCTCAGCCCCTCGCACTTCAGGGCGAGGATCTGCCGGTGGTACTCCAGCCATCCCTCCAGCATGGTGCGTTCGTCGGCGTTCTGGGCAGGCTCACGGCGCTCGGTCGTCATATGCGCATCCTGTCCCAACTCCGCCGGTTCCTCGAGGAGTTTCACGAGCGGCCCCGTACGCAATACCGCTGTGGCCGCCCTGTCGAAGGCGGGACCGGCGCTCTTCCTGCGCAGCTTCGGCGGCATCGCCGCCCGGCGGCAGACGCAGCAGCCGTATGCTTCCGTCGGAACAGGCGCAGGCGGGCGGTAGAGGAGAACCAGTGAAGGTCGGCTGCATCGGACTCGGCGACATCGCGCAGAAGGCATATCTGCCGGTACTCGCCGTCCAGCCCGGAGTCGACCTGCACCTGCAGACCCGCACCCCGGCGACCCTCGCCCGAGTCGCCGACAGCCTCCACCTGCCGCCGGCCCAACGGCACACCACCCTCGACGGCCTCCTCGACCAGGGCCTCGACGCCGCCTTCGTGCACGCGCCGACCGACGTGCACCCCGAGATCGTCACCGAGCTGCTCCAGGCGGGCGTACCGACGTACGTCGACAAGCCGCTGGCGTACGAACTCGCCGACTCCCAACGGCTCGTGGCGCTCGCCGAGGAACGGAGTGTGAGCCTCGCCGTCGGCTTCAACCGGCGGCACGCGCCGGCGTACGCGCAGTGCGCCGAGCATCCGCGCGAGCTCATCCTGATGCAGAAGAACCGGATCGGGCTCCCGGAGGAGCCGCGCACGATGATCCTCGACGACTTCATCCACGTCGTCGACACACTGCGCTTCCTGGTGCCGGGCCAGATCGACGACGTGACGGTGCGGGCCCGGACCGAGCACGGGCTGGTCCACCATGTGGTGCTGCAACTGGCCGGCGACGGCTTCACCGCGCTGGGTGTCATGAACCGGCTCAGCGGCTCCGCCGAGGAGATCCTGGAGGTCTCCGGGCAGGACACCAAGCGGCAGGTGCTCAACCTCGCCGAGGTGATCGACCACAAGGGGCAGCCGACGGTGCGACGGCGCGGGGACTGGGTGCCGGTGGCCCGGCAGCGCGGTATCGAGCAGGCGGTGCTGGCCTTCCTGGACGCGGTGCGCGCGGGCCGGCTGCTCAGCGCCCGGGACGCGCTGGCGACTCACGAGCTGTGCGAGCGGGTGGTACACGCGGTCCTGGAGCGTGCGGGCGCGGCCGCCGGGCCCGTAGCGCCGCCTCGGTGACGCCGAGGGCGGCGAGCACCAGCACGGCCCCGTACACCGGCCAGTCGCCGAAGCGGCCGTACGGCGTGACACCGTCGGCCAGCGGCACCTCGTAGACCTGCGTGGCGCTCGCGTCCGTGCCGAGCCAGGGGCCGATCCGCTGCCCTTCCGGTCCGTGGACGGCGGAGACGCCGGTCAGCGTCGCGTGCACCATCGGGCGGCCGGACTCCGCGGCGCGCAGGGCGGCGAGCGAGGCGTGCTGCGCGGGCGCCCAGCTCTGCTGGAACGTGGACGTCGCCGACTGGGCGACGAGTATGTCCGCGCCGTCCTCGGCGAGGTGGCGGCTCATGTCGGGGAACGCCGACTCGAAGCAGACCATCGGGCCGATCCGCAGCCCGTCGCCCACGTCCATCACCACCTGCGCGGTGCCCCGCCTGCGGTCCTCGCGCGCCGCCTCGCCGACGGACGTCGCCCAGCCGAGCAGCGAGCGGGCCGGGACGTACTCGCCGAAGGGGACCAGCCGCATCTTGTCGTAGCGTTCGCCGGTCAGGCCGTCGGGGCCGATCAGGATCGAGCTCTTGTAGATGCCGGGCCGGTCCGAGCGCCGCGCGTCGACGTTGACCAGGATCGGCGCGGCGGTCTCGCGTGACAGTGCCGTGATGCGTTGCGCCAGGTCGGGGCGGGTGCCGAGGTCGAAGCCGACACTGCTCTCGCCCCAGACGATCAGGTCGACGTCCTGCCCGGCGAGCTGTCGGGTCAGCCGCTCCTCGCGGTCGAACCGGCGGTCGGGGCCGCCCACGACCCCCGGCTGCACAACCGCCACCCGGACATGGCCGTCGGTCTCGGGGCGCGGCGACCACATCCACGCCGCCGAGCCGACCGCCGCCGTGGCGAGCAGACCGGCCACCGCGGGCACCCGCGACCTGCGCACCGCGACGAGGACGGCGACGGCGACGTTGACGACCACCAGCAGGAAGCTGAGCAGCCACACCCCGCCCACCGACGCCAGCCGCAGCGCCGGTTCCAGCTGCCACTGACTGGCGCCCAGCATGCCCCACGGCCCACCCAGTCCCTGCCAGGAACGGACCAGCTCCGCCACCAGCCAGCCCGAGGGCAGGACGAGCAGGGCGGCCGTGATCCGGCCCGGCGACGGCACTCCGGAGAGCAATCGCCGCACCAGCCACCCCCAGGGCGCCCAGAGCACACCGAGCAGCGCCGCGATGACGAACGTGAACACATGCAGGTTCGGCAGCAGCCAGTGGTGCACGGCCAGCATGAAGCCGAAGCCGCCGCACCAGCCGTCGTACAGCGCCCGCCGCCCGGTCGGCGCGGAACGGGCGAGCAGGATCCACGGGACCAGGGCGACGAAGGCGAACCACCACAGGGACGGGGCGGGAAAGGCGAGCATGGGCAGGGCGCCCGCCGCCACG
>NZ_JBQQCE010000305.1:0-11893 GCF_052245645.1 Streptomyces sp. KR55
ACGTCCACTGCGGCTGTGTGGCCGGATCGGTGACGGGGACGGTCTCCGTCCGGCCGATGTTCTCGTTGTCCGGGAATCCGCCCCGCCAGGCTCCGTTGGTGCGCTCGATGTCGAACCGCCCGACGCGCCCCTGGCTCACGGTCGCGAAGAGGTCGGCCTTCGGCAGATACGGCCGCAGCGTCCGCTCCACCGTCCCCTCCGCGAAGTCCTGCCAGCGCACCGGGAACACGGCGGTCTCCACCCGGGCCGGACCGTCCGCCGTGTCGATCACCGTTCCGTCGAGCGCGAGCGCGGTCGCCCCGGACGGATTGGAGATCCGCACGTCCCGGTCCAGCGTGAACGGGTCGAACCCGGTGACCACGATGCGCCGCACACCCTTGCCGTGCGGGATGGGGGTCCCCCCGCTCGAGCGAAGCCGAGAGTGGGGGAGGATGTCGGTCTGACCGCGCGAGGTCCGCTCCAACGCGTCGAGCAGCGCCGCACGTTGGTGCTCACTCATCCCGAACTGCGGCTGCCAGCCCCGCACTTCACGCGTCATCCCCAGCCGCGCCCAGTACAGCGGCCGGTCGTCGTCCCGGCTCAGGTCCCCGTCGGCCGGACCTCGGCCCTGCGCCCGGTCGACGGCCCGCCGCCACAGCTCCGCTCCCTCGCGTACGACGATCCCGCGGGCCTGCGCGTACGAGCGTGCCCGGCTCAGCGCCTCGGCCAACTCAGGTGCCACGCTGTCGAATCCGGACCGCCTCAGGATTTCCTGCGGCACGGCCCGGTCCAGCCGCTGCTCCTCGACCGTCGCCGTGGCCGACCCTGGGTCGGCGGAGGCCGGGGCGGGCGCCGCGAGGCCGGCCAGCAGGGCGAAGCCGAGTACGCCGATGCGAACACGTATGGAATTCAAGGGGTTTCGGGCCTTCCGTCGCAGTGGGGTGCGGTGCCGGACGGCGGAAGTATCGCGCGACGGAAGTGGTCTACGCCATGGTGTGCGTGGGGAGTTGAGCTGTCAGCGCTCGCCCAGCAGCGTGAGGAAGTCCCGGAACGCACCCGGTATGTCCACCGACTCCGGGTCCAGCTTGGGCGGCGCGGCACTCGCGGACGTGCTGACCGGCGCGTACGAGCCCGGCGGGCGCCTCCCGACCACATGGGGCTCCCCGACGGACGCCCCGGTCACCCAAGTCGTCCCGACTGACGGCGAACTTGCGTACGCAGAAAGCGTGTTCATCGGCAATGGCGCCTGGGAGAAATGCGCCGGCCGCACCCCGGCGAGCCCCACCCCGAGCGCCCCGCGCGCCGGCTGGCCGGCTTCGCCGGGGTGGAGGCCGCGCCCGGCGAGCGCGTCGAGGTCACCGTGGATCTGCCGCGTCGCGCGTTCGAGATCTGGGATGAGATGAGCGCGTCATGGTCGTTTGTGAAGGGTTCGTACGAAATCCAGGTCGGCCACTCGATCACGGACCGCCGCCTCACCGCGGCGATTAACGTCTGAGGCGGGGCAACCCACGAGCAGCCCCGGTCCGGGACCTGACACCCGGGCCGGGGCTAGCGGTTCGAGAAGCCGTACACCGTCTCGGACCGGTACACCTCGCCCGGCCGCAGCACCGTGCTCGGGAACTCCGGCCGGTTCGGGGAGTCCGGGAAGGCCTGCGTCTCCAGTGCGATGCCGTCGCCGGGGGCGAAGGGCTCGTCCAGGTGATCGGCGGTGTACAGCTGGAGGCCGGGCTCCGTGGTCGACACGGTCAGGACCCGCCCGGACGCCGGGTCGTACAGCTCGGCGACCTCCTCCGGCGTCCCGGTCAGCCCCTTGTCGAGCACGAAGTTGTGGTCGTAACCGGCGCCGGTCTTGCGTTCCGTGCGGAAGTCGAAGCGGGTGCCCTCGACGGAGGCGATGCCGGTCGGGATCAGGTCCGCGTCGACCGGCGTGTACCGCCCTGCGGCGATCCGCAGCGCATGGCCGCCCGCGGTGCCGGTACCGCTCAGGTTCCAGTACGAGTGGTTCGTCAGGTTCACCACGGTCGGCGCGTCCGTGGCCGCCTCGTAGGAGATCCGCAGCGCGCCCGTCGCGTCGAGGCGGTACGTCGCCGACACCTCCAGCCGGCCCGGGAAGCCCTCTTCGCCGTGCGGGCTGACCCGGCTGAGCCGTACGCCGTGCTCGACCGGCGTCACCTCCCACACACGCTTGTCGAAGCCGCGCTCGCCGCCGTGCAGCGAGTTCGGCCCGTTGTTCCGCGCGAGCTCGTACGTCCGCCCGTCCAGCGGGAAGCGGCCGCCCGCGATCCGGTTGGCGTACCGGCCCACCAGGGCGCCGAAGTAGGGCCCCGGATGTTCGACGTACCCGTCCAGGTCCGCGAAGCCCAGCACCACGTCCGCGGCCTGTCCCTGCCGGTCCGGCACCTGCACCGACTGCACGATTCCGCCGTACGACAGGATCCGCACCCGCACGCCCGCCCGCTCCAGGGTCCAGCGTTCGATGGGGGTGCCGTCGGAAAGTGTGCCGAAGTGTTCGCTCATGAGTGAAACCCTAGGACAACCCTGGTCACGCCGTCTTCCCGGTGACCTTCCGGTACGCGATCTCCGCCAGCCGCGCCTGCCCGTTCTTGCTCGGATGGAACCAGTCCCAGTGGCTCAACTGCGCCGTACCGAAGCGGTACTCGTACACCGCGCCGCCGTCGAAGCGGCACCGCTCGTCCTGCGCGCACACCTCCTCCAGCACGCCGTTGTAGTCCTCCACCCGCTGCTGCACCGTCTCGCGCCGCTGGTTCGCCGCCGCGTCCAGCGCGTCCGCGTCGCCCAGCATCGACGGGCAGATGCCCAGCTTCCACACCTGCCTGCCCAGCGGATTGGTACGCCCCTCGGACCACAGCCGCTTCAGGTTCGGCACGCTCGCCACATACACCTGCGCCTTGGGCAGGGCCTCGCGCAGGGTGTGCAACGCGTCTTCGAAGTTGGCGCGGAAGTCGGCCACCGACGTCATCTCCGCCGTCGAGGCCCGACAGGCGTCGTTCGCCCCGGCCATCACCGTCACCAACTCCGGCTCACGGGTCACCGCCCGCGCCATCTGCCCGGGCAGATCCGCCATCCGCGCCCCGGTCACGGCGTAGTTCCAGCTGTGCGTGGCGGCCCGCGCACCCCCCAGCAGCCGTACGGCGAGACTGCCGACGTCGGGGCTGCTGCCCGTCGCCCAGGAGGCCTCCGGACAGTCCGACAGCACCTCGCAGGCATCGAAACCGCGGGTGATCGAGTCGCCGACCGCGGCGATCGAACGGGGGCTGCGGTCCCAGGCCGGCGTCGGACTCGGCTTCGCCCGCTGCGCACCGGTACCCGCCGGGCCCGACGAGTCGCCGCCCACCGCATCGCATCCGGTGACACAGAGGAGTGCCGCCGTGAGCACGGCGAGCCAGGCCCGCGAGCGTTCTCCGGTCTTCCGCATCCGCTGCTGATCCCCTCGGTCCTCGTGCGCCGGTGTACGACGGTCGTCCCCAAGACCGCGCGACGGCGTCCAAGGGGGCTCCCTCCATAACAACGCGCAAGAGTTCCCGGCCGCGCGGCGTGCAACGGCGCATGGCCGTACAAGCGTCCTGCCGGGTGAATGGCGGGAGTTTCCCGGCACCTGGACCGACGGTACGTCACACTCCTTGCGCCGCCGCACGGTAGCCTCGCCATCAACGTGGCTGACAGCCACCACCGCCCCGCCCGAACGCACCATGCCCGCTCTGCCCGGAGGTCCCGGTGACGACACGTGGAGTTCTGTACGTGCACTCCGCGCCGCGCGCGCTGTGCCCGCATGTCGAGTGGGCCGTCGCCGGGGTGCTCGGCACACGCGTCAACCTCGACTGGATCCGGCAGCCCGCCGCGCCCGGGACCTGGCGCTCGGAGTTCTCCTGGCAGGGCGAGGCCGGCACGGCCTCCAAACTCGCCTCCGCGCTACGGGGCTGGCATCTCCTCCGCTTCGAGGTCACCGCCGAGCCCTGCCCGACCGCCGAGGGCGAGCGCTACAGCTGCACTCCCGACCTCGGCATCTTCCACGCCGTCACCGGCATCCACGGCGACATCCTGATCCCCGAGGACCGCCTGCGCGCGGCGCTGCTCCGCAGTCAGCGAGGGGAGACGGATCTGGAGGCCGAGCTGTCCAAGCTCCTCGGGAAGCCGTGGGACGACGAGCTGGAGCCGTTCAGGTACGCGGGCGAGGGAGCGCCGGTCCGCTGGCTGCATCAGGTGGTCTGATTCCCCGCTCAACACGTACGAAGGGCCCCCACCGGCTGGTGGGGGCCCTTCACGCTCGTAGGACAGGCCGTCAGGCCGTCCGGAACGCCAGTACCACGTTGTGCCCGCCGAACCCGAACGAGTCGTTCAGCGCGGCGATACGGCCCTCGACGGGCAGTTTGCGCGCCTCGCCGCGGACCACGTCGGCGTTGGCCTCGGCCTCCGGGTCGATGTTCTCCACGTTGATGGTCGGCGGAGCAACCCGGTGGTACAGGGCGAGCACGGTCGCAACGGTCTCGACCCCGCCCGCACCACCCAGCAGATGCCCGGTCATCGACTTCGTCGCGGACACCGCGATGTGGTCGGCGTCGTCACCGAACACCTTCCGCAGCGCCTTCAGCTCGGCGATGTCACCGGCCGGCGTCGACGTCGCGTGCGCGTTGACGTGCATGATCTCGGCCGGGTCGAGGTCGGTCCGGTCGAGCAGGTTCTGCAGGGCGTGCGCGATACCGCGCCCCTCCGGCTCGGGCTGCACGATGTCGTGACTGTCGGCGGAGATGCCCTGCCCGACCGCCTCCGCGTAGACGCGCGCACCGCGCTTCGCGGCGTGCTCGGCGGACTCCAGGACGACCACGCCGGCGCCCTCACCGAGGACGAAGCCGTCACGGGCCACGTCGTACGGACGCGAGGCGCCCTGCGGGTTCTCGTTGTTCTTGGACATCGCCATCATGTTGCCGAACGCGGCGATGGGCAGCGGATGGATCGCCGCCTCCGTGCCACCCGCGACGACGATGTCGGCACGGCCGGAGCGGATCATCTCGATGGCGTAGCCGATGGCCTCGGCGCCCGACGCGCACGCGGAGACCGGCGTGTGCACGCCCGCCCGGGCGCCCACGGCCAGACCCACGTTCGCGGACGGGCTGTTCGGCATCAGCATGGGGACGGTGTGCGGGGAGACGCGGCGGACGCCCTTCTCCTTGAGCACGTCGTACTGGTCGAGCAGGGTCGTGACACCGCCGATGCCGGACGCGATGACCGCACCGAGCCGGTCCGGGTCGACGGCTGTGTCCTCACCGGCCTTTGCGGTGAAACCGGCGTCGGCCCAGGCTTCCTGAGCGGCGATCAGCGCGAATTGCGCCGAGCGGTCCAGGCGGCGGGCCTGCGGCCGGGGGATGGTCTCGGTCGGTTCCACCGCGACCGGCGCGGCGATACGGACCGCCTGGTCGGCGGCCCAGTCCTGATCCAGGGGCTTGACGCCGGAACGTCCGGCGACCAGGCCCTCCCAAGTAGAGGCTGCGTCGCCACCCAGCGGTGTGGTTGCGCCGATACCGGTGACGACCACAGTGCGATTGGTCGAGCTCACGGGAATTCTTTCTCCAACGGATACGAGGATTCAGCGGCGCCACCGCCGGGTGGCGGGGCCGGCAGCTCCCGGCCTAAGGGGTGTCTCAGGCCTGGTGCTTGAGGATGTAGTTGGTCGCGTCGCCCACGGTCTTGAGGTTCTTGACGTCGTCGTCCGGGATCTTGACGTCGAAGCGCTCTTCGGCGGCGACGACGACCTCGACCATGGACAGCGAGTCGACGTCCAGGTCGTCGGTGAAGGACTTGTCCAGCTGGACGTCCTCAACCGGGATGCCGGCGATCTCGTTCACGATCTCCGCGAGACCGGCGACGATCTCTTCCTGAGTGGCGGCCATGTCAGGCGCTCCTTCGTAGATGTTCCAGAGGGTGTGGCGCCCACCGCGTGAGCGGCAGGTGCTTGCAGTGCCCGCACCGGATCAGCACGATCCGGCACGGAGTGCCTAGGGGAGGGTAACGACCGTGGCGGCGTAAACGAGACCCGCCCCGAATCCGATGACGAGCGCGGTGTCGCCGCTCTTCGCCTCGCCGGTCGCCAGGAGCCGCTCCATCGCAAGCGGAATCGAGGCGGCCGAGGTGTTGCCGGTGGTGCGCACGTCACGGGCGACCGTGACGCTCTCCGGCAGCTTGAGTGTCTTCACCATCGAGTCGATGATCCGCTCGTTGGCCTGGTGCGGAATGAAGACATCCAGTTCGTCCGGCGAAAGTCCGGCGGCGTCCAGGGCCTCCTTGGCGACCTTCGCCATCTCGAACACGGCCCAGCGGAACACCGCCTGGCCCTCCTGCGTGATCGCAGGAAACCGCTCGACCTCGCCCTCGCGGTAGTCGGTCCAGGGCACGGTCTGCTTGATGGTCTCGGACTTGTCGCCCTCCGAGCCCCAGACGGTCGGGCCGATCCCGGGCTCGGTGGACGGGCCCACGACGACCGCGCCCGCGCCGTCGCCGAACAGGAAGGCCGTCGCCCGGTCCTCCAGGTCGGTCAGGTCGCTCAGCCGCTCCACGCCGATGACGAGGACGTACTCCGCGGAGCCCTCGGCGATCATGCCCTTGGCGAGGGTCAGGCCGTAGCCGAAGCCCGCGCAGCCGGCCGAGATGTCGAACGCGGCGGCCCTGGCCGTGCCGAGCTTGTCGGCGATCTCGGTGGCCACGGCCGGGGTCTGCTTGAAGTGGGTGACGGTCGAGACGATCACCGCGCCGATCTGCTCGGCGGAGATACCGGCGTCGGCGATCGCCTTGCCGGACGCCTCGACCGACATCGCGGCGACGGTCTCCTCGGCGTTCGCCCAGTGCCTCGTCTCGATGCCGGAGCGCGAACGGATCCACTCGTCCGACGAGTCGATCTTCTCGAGGATCACCTCGTTCGGCACGACTCGGTTGGGCCGGTACCCGCCCACGCCGAGGATGCGCGCGTACGGGACGCCCTTGCTGGGCTTGATCTTCGGCATGTTCGGTCGGGCTCCTTCAGGGGCTCAGGCGCCCGCTGCGTCAGCAGCAGGATCAGACGCAGCGGCGATGAGCTCGCGGGCCGCGTCGAGGTCGTCGGGGGTCTTCAGGGCCAGTGTCTTGACGCCGGGCAGGGCCCGCTTGGCGAGACCGGTCAGCGTGCCGCCGGGGCACACCTCGAGCAGGACGGTGACGCCGAGCTCCTGGAAGGTCTCCATGCACCGGTCCCAGCGGACCGGGTTGGCGACCTGACCGACCAGCCGCTCGACGACCTCGGCGCCGGAGGCGACCGTCCGGCCGTCCTTGTTCGAGACGTACGTGACCTTCGGGTCGGCGGGCGTGAGCGCCTTGGCTGCCTCGGCCAGCGTGTCGACCGCGGGCGCCATGTGGTGGGTGTGGAACGCGCCGGCCACCTTCAGCGGGACGACCTTGCGGACACCCTCGGGCTTGTCCTCGTTCAGCGCGGCGAGCTGCTCCAGGGTGCCCGCGGCCACGATCTGCCCGGCGCCGTTGACGTTCGCCGGGGTCAGGCCCAGCTTCTCCAGGTGCGCGACGGACACCTCGGGGTCGCCGCCGAGCAGCGCCGACATCCCGGTCTCGGTGATCGCGGCCGCGTCGGCCATGGCGAGGCCACGCTTGCGGACGAGAGCCAGTGCGGCGGTGTCGTGCAGGACGCCCGCGAACGCGGCGGCGGTGATCTCACCGACGCTGTGGCCGGCGACGGCGCCCGGGACAATGTCACCCAGTGCCGCGGCCGAGAGGATTCCGGCGGCGACGAGCAGCGGCTGCGCCACGGCGGTGTCGCGGATCTCGTCCGCGTCGGCCTTCGTGCCGTAGTGGGCGAGATCCAGTCCGATGGTGTCCGACCAGGCGGCGACACGGTCGGCGGCACCGGGCAGTTCGAGCCAGGGAGTCAGGAAGCCGGGCGTCTGGGCGCCCTGGCCGGGAGCGACGAGTACGAGCACTCTCACACTCTCTCTTGGAGACGGCCATGGCCGCCCGTGGGGACAAGGACGAAGAACACGAAGGGGTTTTGTGGGCCCCCGACAAAAGGCTAGGGCTGGAGATCCCCATCCGCCAGACGCCCCAGGATCAGTGCAATGCGCAACGTGAACGCGGAACGTACATCGGATGGCGACCAACCGGTGACGTCAGTCACACGTCGAAGCCGGTAGCGCACGGTGTTGGGATGCACGAACAGCATCCGGGCCGCTCCTTCGAGGCTGCTCGCCTGCTCCAGATAGACGCTGAGGGTCTCCAGGAGCGCCGAGCCGGCTTCCTCCAGCGGTCTGTAGATCTCCTCCACCAGCTGCTCTCGCGCGCTCGGGTCACCGGCGATCGCACGTTCCGGAAGCAGGTCGTCCGCCAGCACCGGCCGTGGCGCGTCCTGCCAGGCGGAACACGCCTTGAGCCCCGCGGCGGCGGCCTGCGCGGAGCGGGTCGCGGCCAGCAGGTCGGGCACGATCGGCCCCGCGACGACGGGACCTGCGGCGAACGGCCCGATGAGCGACTTCGCGACAGCGAGCGGATTGTCACTGCCGCCCGCGATCACGACCAGCCGGTCCCCGAGCACGCCCGTCAGCACCTGGAGCTTGGCGTGCCGTGCCGCCCGCCGGATCGCCTCCACCGTCAGCTCGGAGTCACCGTCGGGCGCGGTTCCCAGCACCACGCACACATGCTCGGGTGCGTTCCAGCCGAGCGCCGCCGCCCGCGACACGGCGCCCTCGTCGGCCTCGCCGCTCAGCACGGCGTTCACGACCAGCGACTCCAGCCGGGCGTCCCAGGCACCGCGTGCCTCGGCGGCCTGGGCGTACACCTGCGCGGTCGCGAACGCGATCTCACGCGCGTACACCAGCAGTGCCTCACGCAGGATGTTCTCGTCGCCGGGGGCGGCGACCTCGTCGATCGCGCTCTCCATCACCTCGATCGTGGTGCGCACCATCTCCACGGTCTGCCGCAGCGTGATGGCCCTGGTCAGCTCGCGTGGCGCGGTCCCGAAGACGTCGGTGGAGATGGCCTGTGGGGCGTCCGGGTGCCGGAACCACTCGGTGAACGCGGCGATACCGGCCTGCGCGACCAGCCCGATCCAGGAACGGTTCTCCGGGGGCATGGCCCGGTACCACGGCAGCGTCTCGTCCATCCGCGCGATGGCCTGGGCGGCAAGACTTCCGGAGGACTTCTCCAGCCGCTTCAGGGTCGCGGCGTGCGCATGCACGCCGGGTACAGGGGCGTCGGGGTGACGGGCTTCGGGTTCGGGCACGGGGACAAGACTGCCTTATCGGGACGCGAGTGCGCTCCGCCGGGTCTCAGGTGAGGTCTACGGTGGTGTCCGTGATGGACGTACGGCGCGCCGAAGAGCGCTACCCCGGCGGCGACCCGCAGACCGGCATCGTGTCCCGGCACGCCTTCTCCTTCGGCCCCCACTACGACCCCGACAACCTCCGCTTCGGCGCGCTGATCGCCTGCAACGAGGAGCGGCTCGCCCCCTGCGCCGGCTTCGACGAGCACCCGCACAGCCACACCGAGATCGTCACCTGGGTCGCCGAGGGCGAGCTGACCCACCGCGACTCCGCGGGCCACGAGACGGTCGTCCGCGCCGGGGACGTCCAGCGGCTCAGCTCGGCGTCCGGCGTCCGCCACGTCGAACGCAACGACGCCGACCACCCACTGACCTTCGTCCAGATGTGGCTGGCCCCGCTGACCCCCGGCGGCGACCCGTCCTACGAGATCGTCCACGGCATCGCCGACGCCACGCCCTACGCGGTCCCCGAGGCCGGCGCAATACTCCACGTCCGCCGCCTGACCCCGGGCGAACGCACGGCAATCCCCGACGGCCGACACGTCTACGTCCATGTGGTCCACGGCGAAGTGCGCCTGGACGGCGAGGAGTTGGGCCCCGGCGACGCGGCCCGCATCACAGACGCGAAGGATGTGGAGGCGGTGGGAGTGACGGGGGCGGAGCTGCTGGTGTGGGAGATGTCCGCAAGCTGAGCGGACGTGGTGGTGTGGTGACAAGCCCCACTCTGGCAACCGGCTTGCGCGCGTAACGGCGCGCCTGCTCCACTCCGTAGGTTGGCGGAATGAACGATCAGCTCATGGGAGATGAAGCGGCTGCGCAGGTTCGGGTGGCTTGGGCCCGCATCGAGAAGTGGATGGCCGCGCATGCGCCTGGCTCGCTGGCGATGTTGCGGCCAGCGGCGACCGAGAAGCAGATCACCGCGGCTGAGAGCATGCTCGGGGTGCGGCTGCCTCCGGCGTTGCGTGCCTGGTACCTGTTGCACGACGGATCTGTAGGCACGCATACGGACGACTTCCAGGACGCGACCGACGGCTCCCTCGTCACCAATCCTGAGTGGCGCAAGACCGCTTGGCTGCCCCCTTGCTACGCCTGGTACCAGCTCGACCGGATGGTCACCAAGTGGCAGGCTCGGACAACGCCCGAAGTCGGCAGCCAGGACCGCGCTCACCTTCCGCTGACCGTGACGGCAGGCGACGCCTGGGCGGGGCTGTTCATGGACGCCGATCCCGAGCGGGCCACGTTCGGCCGGATTGGCGCATGGAGCATCCCAAGCCCGGACTACGTCACCGAGTCGGACTTCACCCTCCCGCAGTGGCTGGAAGAGATCGCCTCCGCCCTGGAGACAGGCCGGTGCCTGCGCGGCGCAAACGGTGTGGACATGCCCGAGGTGTGGCCGCATCTGGATGAGGAGGAGGGCGCACTGGCCTGGGGGGACCCGGAGGACATGGAAGAGGAGGACTGGACGATCCATCGCGGCCACCTGTGATGCGGATTCAGGGCTTGGTCATCGTGCAGATGAGGTCGGCGTGAGGCGAGGCCACGACGGAAGCCGCAAGGCGGTGTGGTTCGAGTGCCTGGCCAAGGCGCCGGACGCACGGTGATCCGGCGCCTCGACCGGGGTGCCCTCAGCCCCGTACCTCCGCCAGCACCGCGTCCGTGAACGGCGGCCACACCTCGATTGCCCAGGGCCCGAACGCCCGGTCCGTCAGCGCGACGCACGCCACCTGGGCATCGGGGTCGATCCACAGGAACGTACCCGACTGCCCGAAGTGCCCGAACGTACGCGGTGAGGACGAAGACCCCGTCCAGTGTGGTGACTTGGAGTCGCGGATCTCGAAGCCGAGGCCCCAGTCATTGGGGTTCTGGTGGCCGTACCCGGGCAGGACCCCCTTGGTCCCCGGATACTGCACGGACATCGCCTCCGCGACCGTCCGCGGATCCAGCAGCCGCGGGGCCAGCACCTCGGCGGCGAACCGCAGCAGGTCGTCCACGGTCGACACCCCGTCCTTGGCGGGCGAGCCCTTCAGGGTCGTCGAGGCCATCCCCAGCGGCTCCAGCACCGCCTGCCGCAGATACTCCGCGAAGGGAATGTCCGTCGCCTTGGCGACATGGTCCCCGAGCTGCTCGAACCCGGCGTTGGAGTACAGCCGCCGCTCCCCGGGCGTGGCCGTCACCCGGTGCTCGTCGAAGGCCAGTCCGGAGGTGTGCGCGAGCAGGTGACGGACCGTCGAGCCGGGCGGCCCGGCCGGTTCGTCGAGCTCGATCGCCCCCTCCTCGTACGCGACGAGCACAGCGTAGGCCGCGAGCGGCTTGGTGACCGAGGCCAGCGCAAACCGCTCCCCGACCGCCCCGCGCCGCCCCAGCACCGCACCATCCGCCCGCACGACACCCGCCGCAGCGGCAGAAACCGGCCAGCTGTCGATCAACGCCAAGCTCTTCAAGGACATGCCATCGAGCCTAATCCGAAAATCGATGCATCAGCGGGCAGGCGGCAGCACCCGGCCGAGCGGTAGCGAGGTCGGGTGTGGATCGTGTGGGATCAGGCTGCGGCGGGTTCGAGGCTGACCTTGTAACCGAGCGCTTCGAGCTGATGGACATGGCTGC
>NZ_JBQQCE010000306.1:0-11800 GCF_052245645.1 Streptomyces sp. KR55
CTGCCCGCCGTGGCGGCCGCGCCGTCGGCCAGGTGCTGTTCGAGGGCGTGCGCGAGCTGCTCGCGGTCGGCGGCGACCAGGGCGAGCCGCTCGGGCAGGTGCTCCCGGCAGAGCTGGGACGTGTAGGCGATGTCGGCCAGGCTCGCCGTGTCGTCGCCTTCGAGGAAGGCGTGCAGGCGGCGTACCGCCGCGCGCAGGCGCTCGGGAGTCCGGGCGGACACCAGGACGACCTGGGGCGAGGGGTCCGGGGCGCTCCGATCGGCGTGGGCGGTCACTGGCGGTGCCTCGACGACGAGGCTGACGTGGCTGCCGCCGGCCGCGACGGAGTTGACGAGGGCGCGGCGAGGCGCGACGCCGCGGGGTGCCCAGTCCGTCAACCGGTCGGCGAGCCGGAGGGACGAACCCTCCAGGTCCAGACGCGGATTGGGGGTGCCGACGTCGACGAGCGGCGCGACCCGGCCGTGGCGCAGCTGGAGGACGACCTTGGTGAGCTGGGCGATGCCGGAAGCCGCCTCGGGGTGGCCGAGGTTGGACTTCACGGTGCCGACGTGGACGGTGTCGCGGACGTCGGCGAACACCTCGCGCAGGGCGCGCAGTTCGACCTCGTCGAAGAACGTGGTGCCGTTGGCGGCGGACTCGACGTAGCCGATGTCGGCCGGTGCGGCACCGGCCCGCTCCAGCGCCCGGCGCATGGTCGCGACCTGGGTGCGGTGGCTGGGCGTCATGAAGCCGTTGGAGCGGCCGCTGTGCAGCGAGGCGGTGCTCTTGATGACCGCGTGCACGGTGTCGCCGTCGCGCAGCGCCGCGTCCAGCGGCTTGAGCAGTACGGCGCCGACCGCCTCGGCGGGCAGGTAGCCGTCGCCGTCGCGGAAGCTGCGCGCGCCCGGGTGGGTGCCGAGCAGCTGCATCTCGCCGAGGGCCAGGTACTTGTCGGGGTGGGTGGTCAGGTTGACACCTCCGGCCACGGCCAGCTCGCACTCGCCACGCAGCAGGTCGGCACAGGCCAGGTGCACAGCCATGGCGGACGAGGTACACATGCTGTCCACGGCCAGGCTCGGACCCTCCAGGCCGAAGAAGTGCGAGACGCGGTTGGCGATGAGGTTGTAGGAGGCGGCCGAGGTGAGCGCCGAGAGGGTGGGGTCCTGCGCGGCGTCCGCCCGGTACATCTGGTAGGCGGCTCCGACATACACCCCGACGCGCCGCTGGTAGCGCCGCTCGACGACCTCTTGGGTGACGCCGCCCTGCTCCAACAGGTGCCACACGGTCTCCAGGAACAGCCGCTGCTGCGGATCCATCGCGGCGGCCTGGCGGGGCGAGATGCCGAAATGCAGCGGGTCGAAGCGGTCGATGCCGTCGAGGAACGCGCCCCACTGGGCCCGGCCGCCGGTGTCCCAGCGATCGGCCGGCACCTCGGTGACGCAGTCCCGGCCCTCGCACAGCGCCGACCAGAACTCCTCCAAGTCGTCGGCGTGCGGGTAGCGGCCGCTGATACCGAGGACGGCGATGTCCTGGCTGCGGTGGTCCTGCTCGTGTCGGACCGGTGAGGGGGCCTGCGCAGCGCGCGGGCCCGCGGCGGCCTGGGCCCGTGCGGGGGCCGCGGCGGACGGGGGCTCGCCGACGAGGGTGCGCAGCGCCTGCGGGTGGTCAGCGGCGAGGTGGCGGGCGAGACCGCGCACGGTCTGCACCTCGAACAGCAGCGTGCGCGACAGCGGCCCGAAGATGTCCTCCAGCGGCTGGACCATGGTCACGGCGAGCACGGAGTCCATGCCGTAGCGCTCCAGCGGGGTGTCGGGGTCGAGGCGCTCGGGCCCGAGCTTGAGGGCGGAGGCCAGCATCCGCCACAGGTGGGCGACGGCCCGGTCCTCGACGGACCGTACGGATCCGCCGCCGGCCGCCGTGGCGGGCGCGGGGGCCTGCGGTGCCGGGTCCGTCGTGGTCTGCGCTGCCACGTTCTGTGGTACGGCGGTCTGCGGTGCCGCCTCCCCGGCGCGCTCCGTCAGCCGGGTCAGCAGCGCCTCGCGGTCGCCCGCCACCACGAGCAGCCTGCCCTCCGTGACACCGCCCTCGGCGCCGGCCAGGGCCTGGTGCAGGGCGGCGAGGCCACGCTGCGTGTCGAGGGGGGCGAGCCCAGCAGCGCGCAGCTGCTCGCGGACGGGGCCCTCGGCGCCCATGCCGCCCTCGTCCCACAGCGGCCAGTTGACGGACACGGTGCGGCCGCTGCGCAGGCCCGCATCGACGAGCCGGTTGCGGTGTCCGGCGTAGGCGTCCATGAACGCGTTGGCGGCGGCGTAGTCGCTCTGGCCGGGGTTGCCGAAGGCGCCGGCGATCGAGGAGAAGCAGACGAACAGCTCCAGCGGCTGCCCCTGGGTCAGCTCGTCGAGGTGGACCAGTCCGGCCACCTTGGGGGCGAGGACGCGCTCCAGTTCCTCAGCACTCTTGCGGACGACGAAGTTGTCGTGGACGACGCCGGCGGCGTGCAGCACGCCGGTCAGCGGGCCGTGCTCGTCGGCGATGCGGGCCAGCAGGCCGGCAAGGGCGTGCCGGTCGGCGACGTCGACCCGCTGGTGGTCGACGGTCAGGCCCGCGGCGCGCAGGGCGTCCAGCGCGGCGCGCTGGTCCCCGGTCAGCGGGGAACGCCCGGCGAGGACCACGGTGGCGCGGCCGACGGTGGCGGCGATGTCCCGGGCCGTGATCAGGCCGAGTCCGCCGATGCCGCCGGTGACGAGGTAGACGCCGTCCTCCCGCCAGGGCGCGGCGGCGGGCCGGGCGCCGGTGACCTCGGTGAGGCGGCGGACCTGGCGGCGGCCGTCGTGGTGGCGTACCTCGGGCTCGGGGTCGGCGGTGGCCTCGGCTGCGAGGCGGGCGGCGACGGTGGCGGGCGAGGCGCCGTCCAGGCACTCCAGGTACTGGGTGTGCAGCTTGGGGTTCTCCAGGTGGGCCGTGCGCAGCAGTGCGCCCAGGCCGCTGAAACAGGCAAGCCGGTCGCTGTCGCCGACGGCCGCCACCTGGAGCAGCGTGGGCCGGCGCACGCCCTGCTCCAGCAGCCGCCGGGTCAGCGTGAACACCTGCCGCACGGCATCGGCGTACTGCCGGTCGAGCGGGCCGTCGGCGAGGTCGAGGATGGTGCACTCGGTCCCGGCGGGCAGGGCGGCCCGCAGGGTGTCGTGGTCGCCGTCGGTGAGCCGACCGAGCACCACGACGTGCCGTTCCGAGAAGGCGCCCGCCGCCCCGGTCGTGGCCTGCCGCGCGGTCCACTCGGGCCGCAGCAGCACCACGTCGGCGCCGCCGGCGGCCGGGGAGCCGGCAGTCGGCGCGGGCCGGTGCGGTGCGCCCTCGGTGTCGAGGTCGAACCAGCAGCGTTCGCGGGCGAAGGGGTAGCCGGGCAGGCCGATGCGGCGCACGGGGGTGCCGGCCGGCCAGGCGTGCTCCCAGCGCACCTCGGCGCCGTCGGCCCACCCCGCGAGCAGGTCCTCGTACGAACCCTGCCGCGTCCAGGCGTCCAGGGCGGCGCGCACCGCCGGGGCGTCGGCGGGCCGGTCCGGGCGGACGGTGCCCCGGTGCCAGGGGCCGGTCACGGCAGGGTCGGCGGCGAAGGCGGCGAGCCGCTCGCGGGCCTCGGCCAGGCTGCTCGCGGCGAAGGCGAGGCGCTCCTCCAGCGCCATGCGTCCGGTCTGCAGGGTCCAGGCCACGGAGGGGAGGTCGGCGTCGGTCAGCCGGCCGAGCCGGGCGTGCAGGCGGCGGGCCTGCTCGACGAGCTGGCTCTCGCTCTTGGCGGAGAGCATCAGCAGCGCGGGGCGGCCGTCGGCCGGGGCCTCGGCCGGGGGTGCCGGCGGCTGGTACTCGGCGATGACGACGTGGGCGTTGGAGCCGCCGCCGCCGAAGCTGGAGACTCCGGCGACGCGTGGCAGCGTACGGCCCTCCAGCACGGGGCGCCGCCACGGCTCCAGGGTCTGCTGGACGCGCAGCGGGGTGCGGTCGAAGTCGATGTGCGGGTTGAGCGTCGCGGAGTGCAGGCTCGGCACGAGTTCGCCGTGCCGCAGCTGGAGCAGCACCTTGGTGATGGCGGCGATGCCGGCGGCGGACTCCAGGTGCCCGATGTTGGACTTCACGGAGCCGATGGCGAGCTGCTCCGGTGCGCCGCCCGCGCGGCTGAACGCCCGTTCCAGGCCGCTGACTTCGATCGGGTCGCCCAGGGAGGTGCCGGTGCCGTGGGCTTCGAGGTAGCTCAGGGCGCGCGGGTCGACCCCGGCGGCGGCCAGCGCCTCGGCGATGACCTTGCCCTGGGCGAGCGGGGTGGGCACCGAGTAACCGGACGTGCGTCCCCCGTGGTTCACCGCCGTGCCCTTGATCACCCCGAGGATCCGGTCGCCGTCGGCGACGGCCCGCTCCAGCGGCTTGAGCAGGACGGCGCCGACGCCCTCGCCGGGCACGTAGCCGTCGCCGCCCTCGCCGAAGCTGCGGCACCGGCCGTCGCTGGAGAGGAACTTGCGCTGCCCGAGCACCAGGTGCTTGTTGGGGTGCGGGGTGAGGTTGACGCCGCCGGCGAGTGCGGTGTCGCACTGACCGCTGCGGATGGCCTCGCAGGCCAGGTGGATGGCGGTCAGGGAGGAGGAGCACATGGTGTCCACGGCCAGGCTCGGCCCGTGGAAGTCGTAGAAGTACGACACCCGGTTGGCGACCGTGGAGGCGCTGCCCCACAGGGCCGCGGGCTCGCCGCGCTCCTGCGCCTGGGCGCCGAGGAGCTGGTACTCCTGGTACATCACGCCGACGAACACACCGACCTTGGCGTTGCGGGACAAGCGGTCGGGGGTGTATCCGGCGTCCTCCAGGGTGTGGTGGGCGCACTGCAGGAACAGGCGTTCCTGCGGGTCGAGGTGGTCGGCCTCCAGCAGGGATATCTGGAAGAACAGCGGGTCGAACCGGTCGATGTCGTCCAGGAAACCGCCCCAGCCGCCGGCGCCGGCGCCGGCGTACCGGCCGTGGTTCCACCGGTCCGCGGGGACCTCGCGGATGCAGTCCCGGCCCGAGCGCAGGTTCTGCCAGAACTCGTCCAGGCCGGCGGCCTCCGGATAGCGGCCGCTCACGCCGATGATCGCGATGTCGCCGGGACGCACGGACTCCGACCCGACCGCGTCGTCGGAAGAGGAGTCCCGCAGGCGGCGTGTGGACAGGCCGGTCAGCTCCACGCACACACGGCCCTGCTCGTCGACGACGGTGACGTCCAGCCGGGCCGCTGTGGTCTCCATGGCGCCACCGGGCCGGTGGCGGATCCACGCGTACGCGGTGGTGGGGGTGGCAGCGACGGCCTCGGCGCGTTCGAGGGCGAAGGGCAGCGCGAGGCCGGCCGACCGGCCATTGGCCGCCTCCGCCAGCCACAGTCCCATCGTGGCCTGGAGGGCGCCGTCGAGGATGCTCGGGTGCATCAGACCAGCGACGCCGAGAGGCTCCGCCTCAGGCGGCAGGCGCAGTTCGGCCAGGACCTGGGGGCGTCCGTCGGGGTCGGTGCCGACGCGCAGCCGAGCGACCGACCGCTGGGAGGGGCCATAGATCATCCCCATGCTGTCGTAGAGCCCGTAGATGTGCTCGCCGGTGTGGACGGCATCGGCGCAGGCGGCACGCAGGTCGTCAAGAAGGGGCGGGAGCTGCGGGGCGTCCTGGGCGAGGGCCACGCGCCCCTGGCTGCACAGGGTGGTGTCACCTCGTTCGTCCACGCTGTGGATCTCGTACGTGCAGCCGCCCGCAGTGGTTGTGCACACGCGCACCCGCAGCACGAGTCCGTCGGGACCGCAGACGGCGGGCCGCAGCCACACCACGTCGGTGAGCCGGAGGGCGGCGGCGTCGCCCTGTCCCAGCGCCCTCGCGGCAGCCACCCGGGCCATCTCCAGATGAGCGACTCCAGGCAGAACCTTTCCGCCGTGCACCCGGTGGTCGCGCAGGCAGGGCTCGTCGCCGGTGAAGCGTGTCTCGTACGTCGTGTCATCGCCGTCGCCGGTGACAGTCCGGTGGAGCAGCGGGTGGGGCTGCGCTGTCAGTAACTGCCGGTCGGCGACGGCCGGGGTGCAGTGCTCACGGCCAAGGTGTTTCGCGAGGGCCCGCAGGGTGTGGTGCTCTTGGAAGGCGGTGAGCGGGACGGTCAGGCCAAGGCGCGCGTTCACCCGTTCGGCCAGGTGTGCCAGGCCCCGCACGTCCAGCCCGAACTCGGCCAGCTCGGCGTCGGCGTGGAGTTCGGCGACGGGGACACCGAGGAGCGTGGACACCTCTTCGGCGAGGGCAGCGCGCAGGGCGGAGTACGGATCGTCGCTCCGGGCGCTGGGCGATGGAAGGGCAGCGGCATCCGGAGCCGGGGCGACGGAAGTCGGCCCCCGACCGGATGGGGCGGGAGCCGTGGGGGCGGTCGCCGGGACCTGCGCGGGCACTTGCGACTCCAACCACACCGCCAGCTCCGCGACCGTCCGATGCTCGAACATCACCGTCGGCGACAACTCCACCGACAGTCGCTCCTCCAACGCCGCAACCAACGACAACAGGTCAGCCGACGCCAACCCCAACTCGTAATAACCAAGCCCCACATCCACCTGATCCGCAGCCACCTCCAACCGAGCAGCCACCAATCCCCGCACCACCTCCACCAGGCCACCCCCAACCGAAGCAGCCACCGCAGGCGCCGCAGGAGCCGGTGCCGGCAGCGTGGAGGCGTCGCCGCCGCGGACGTCGAGGGACGCCGCAGCGCGGACTCGCTTGGCCACGAACTGGCCCACCTCGGCGACCTTCGCGCCGGTGGCGTCGTAGAACTCCACGCTGAGCCGTATGAGTTCTTCGTCCCGGCGTACGGAGTCGGCGGGGACGCGGACGTAGCAGCGGCTCCCCAGCGGTCCGGTGGCGCGGAACCGCTCGAACATGAGCGGCAGGTAGAGGCCGGGACCGTCGTTGTCGCCGTACAGCATGCCGATGGCAACACCACCGCCGAGGAGGCCTGCCTCGAACAGGGCCGGGTGGAAGAGGAACGCGGGGTTGGTTGCCTGGTGTTCGGGGGCGAGTTCCACTTCGGCGATCCAGTCGCCGGCCCGGTGGTGGACTGCTCCGCTGATCTTCATCAAGCCGGAGTGGACCAGGTCGTACTCGCGGCACCAGGTGTAGATCTCATCGAGCGTGGTACGCCGGGTGGCCCCGTCGACGGGAAGCGGAAGCCGTTCGGTGAAGGTGGCGGGGGCACAGCGGCGCACGGTCGCGACGGCGTGGAGAACGTCGATGGTGTCCTCGGGGCGTCGGCTCCGGACCTCGACACGCCAGTCGCCGTCCGGCTCCCGGCGTCCCTCGACGGTGGTAAGGGCGCGCTTCGCGGACCCGACGACGAGCGGAGCAAGGATCGTGAGGTTGCGTAACTCCACGTCCTGCATGGGGTGGCCATGCCGAGCGAGGACCTGGAGGACCAGGTCCACGTAACCGACTCCGGGCAGGAGGCTGCGTCCGTAGACGACGTGCCCGTGCAGCAGTGGGTTGTCGGCGGTGACAGTGAAGGTCTCGCTGAACGTGGTCGATTCGGTCATCGGTGTCCGTCCCAGAAGGTGCGTCAGGCCAGCGGGTAGATCCGGTGGGGGCATAGCCGGTGGGAAACAGCCGGAGTTGCGCCGGGGAATCCCCGAATGCCGGCGCATGGGTGTGCGGTTCGGATAGGAACGGGATAGAGGAACTCCCACGCTCTGCGAGCCGGAGGGCAGTGCGTTCAGTTCAGGACGACGGCGGTCAGGGAAAGTCCGTCGCGGATCGGTCAGCGTTCGGTCGTGCGACGGACCGGGGCCCCCGCGGCCACGGGAGCGGGTGCCGGGAATCGCGCGAGGAGTCCCCTGTCAGGTCCGATGTCGATCCGCTCCGCGTCGAACCCTGGAAGGCGCCACTAAAGAATGTGAACGCGGCCTCCGTGGGGTTGAACAAAGTGGTCCCGGCAAAGGCTTGACCGCCGCGTGCTGAGCCGATGGACCTGGCGCGTTCGTCGTGCAGCCCGATCATTTCCGGACGGCCCCCGGGAGCGGTTCTCCGCGTTCCGCCGGCGACTTCCGCTGTCCGGCACGACATGCCATCCCGGCGGCACGTCAATGGTTTCTGGCCATGGCGAGTATTGCTCTCTTCGAGAGATCTCGCTGAGGGCGGCCGGCATCAGGAGTCAGAAGTCGAATGATGAGTGGTCAACACGAACCAGAGCGGAAGTTCACCATTCACATAACCCCCGCTTGCCCTCGACCATCATGGTTGGATTCACCCCCCGAGAGTTTCGCAACCTTGATCGAATGGAAAGGGAGCTTAGGTCATCCACTGCAAGCCGTCAACCATGATCCGCCACCCGGAACGCTGTGGCTGCCAAATACTTCATTCGACCAGGTCAGGCGGTGTGCCGGTACTCGGTAGGTGGCGCTCGCATGCTCGATTCCGCGCGGACGGAGCTCAGTACATGTCCCGTCAATTGGCTGGCTCTTGGGCCGAGTTGGGCGTCACCCTGTCCATGGGCGCCATCGGCGCGAGCGCGGACAACGCCGCCGGCGAGAGTCCGGTTGTGATCAAGGGTCCTGGCCAGGCCTGATGGCGGCGTGGACAACCTCCGCATCCCTCTTTCCCCGCGCAGGGATTGGCTGTTGCGCGGTGGGTCCGGGCTGAAGAATCGAGCTACGCGATCCTCGGGAGACGGTTGACGGTCGTGATCGAGTCAACCTAAGCTCTCGATTCGAATGGGGGAGCGAGATGGGGGAAGCGATGGCATCTATCGGGTGTTGCGCAACGGGGAAGAGTAATACTTGCTGTGGCCCGCCGCAGTCGACGTTCCCCCGGGATGGCAGGTTGCACTGGACGCTGTAAGCCGTCGCGACTGCCTCGCCTTCATTGAGGGCAACTGGACTGATATGCGACCGCACAGCCTCCGCCTGGCTATGGCGCCACCTGTGTGAGCCCATTTCGCAACCGAAAACGCAATCGACACCGGGGGAGAAGACGCGTGCGCTCGCACTTACTCGGCCGTATCGAACTCGACCAGGAGTGCTTGAGGAAAGATCTCGAACATCTTGCCGCGGTGCCAACTGTGGAAGAGGAGTATGACGAGGTCAGCAACGGGTTCGTTGAGCGGCTCCAGGTGGCCCGCACCAGGAACCTGAAGAACGCCGTCGTCATCCCGCACCGCGACTTTGTGGAACTCGACCGCGAACTCGACCAGTATTTCCGCACCCATTTGATGCTCGAGGGCAGCTCGCCGGCCTTCCACTCGGACGACGGCACTGTCATCCACATGCGGGCCGGCGAGATCTGGTTCCTCGACCCGGCTGCCGTCCATTCGGCCGTCAACTTCGCTGAGTTCAGCAGGCAGTCGCTTCTGTGTCGACCTCGCCTTCGAGGGCGCGTTCGACGAGAAGGAAGCCTTCGCGGACGCCACCATCTACACCCCGGACCTCAGCCCCGACATTCACGAACGCATGCCGTTCACCAAGGAGCGAGAGACGGGGATCCTCGCCCTGTCCGGCGTGATCGGACGCGAGAACTTCCGCGACGTCCTATTCCTGCTGTCCAAGGTCCACTACACCTACGGAGTTCATCCGAGCGAGGCCTACGAGTGGCTCGTGGCCATCTCGAAGGGGGGCGGTGACGAAAAGATGGTGGAGAAGGCCGAGCGGATCAGGGACTTCGCCATCGGCGCACGGGAACTCGGCGAGCGCTTCTCGCTGACCACCTGGTAAGCGGCCGGAGAACGGGGCACGGGGGAACAGTGATCGAGGACATACTTCCCGTCGACGTGATGTCCGCGGAGGCATTCGACGACGACGCGGACATTCATCTCTTCGCAGAGGAACGCGCGGCCGTCGCCGATGCCGTACCACGGCGCCGACGGGAATTCTCGACGGTGCGCCGGTGTGCTCGTACCGCGCTCGGCGAACTGGGAATTCCTCCGGTTCCCCTGCCGCCCGGGCGGCACAGGGCCCCGCAATGGCCGGCCGGAGTGGTCGGCAGTATGACGCACTGCTCCGGATACCGTGCGGCCGCGGTGGCGCGGGCCAGCCGGCTGCATTCCGTGGGCATCGACGCCGAGGAAAGTGCTCCGCTTCCCGGAGCCCTGCTCGACCTGGTCGCCCTGCCGGCCGAACGAGACCTCGTGGAACGGCTCGGCGCGCAAAGCGACGCGGTGCCGTGGGACCGATTGCTGTTCAGCTGCAAGGAGGCGGTCTACAAAGTCTGGTTCCCCCTCGCCCAGCGGATGCTGGGGTTCGACGGGGCCCAGATCGACATCGATTCCGGCGGGTTCTTCTCCGCGCGGTTCCTGGTGCCCCCACCCCAGGCGGCCGGGAATCCGGTACCCCGGCTCACGGGGCGCTGGATGCACCGCGACGGGTTCATTCTGACAGCCATCACTCTCCCCCTGTCCGTAAACGAATCCCCGGTTCGCGCCACGCACACTCGGGCACCCTCGCGCGCCTTTTCTGGGACGGAAAACCGATGACTGCATTGCCCACGTTCACCGAGACCTTTACCGTCACCGCCGACAACCCCCTGTTGCGCGGGCACGTCGTGTACGGCCGCAGCCTGCTGCCCGGTGTCGGCTACGTGGACCTGGTGCTCCAGGTGCTCGCCCGGCACGGACACCCCATGCCCGAGGTGGAGCTGCGCAACCTCACCATCCTCGCGCCGCTCGTCGCCGGGCCCGGTGAGGCCGTCCTGACCACCGTCGAGGGGCGCCCCGCGACCGGCGGGGGATGGCGCATCGAGGTGCGCAGCCGCCGCGTCCAGGACACCACCGACGTCCTGCACGCCGTCGTCACCGCGCACCACCGTGGCCCCGTCGCCTTCACGGAGCGGCTCCCGCTGCCCGTCCAGGGGGCGACCCGACGCACCACCATGGACGAGATCTACACCTGGTGCCGGGAGTACGACCTCCTCCACTCGGGCCTGATGAAGCTCGGCGGCGCGGTCCACCACCGTCCCGGCGACTGGATCGCCGAGCTGGAACTCGCCCCCGAACACCAGGCCTCCACCGGCGCGTTCCTCTTCCACCCCGCCCTCTTCGAAGCCGGGCTCCTCGGCGGCGGTGTCGCCCTGGGCATGCTGCACGGGGACAATGACGGCCCCGGCCTCTACCTCCCGCTGATGTTCGACCGGTTCCGCGCCGCCAGGCCGCTCGGCGGGCGCTGCTACGTTCGGGTGCCCGCCGACTCCGTCCGCCGCGACGACGAACTCATCCGCCTGGTCGTGGAGTTCTACGACGAGGCCGGCCAGAAGGCCGCCGAGGTCGGGCAGTTCGTCGCCAAGCGCATCCGGGTGGCAGGCGCGCTCGACGTCCGTGGCGACGCTCCCGCCCCGCCGGCCGCAGTGCTCGCTCCCGCTCCCGCCGCCGCGCCGGTGGTGGATTCCCTGCCTGTCTCCGCTGTGCTGCGGGAGTTGGTGGGTTCTCGGCTGGGTGTGTCTGTGGATGCGGTGGATGTGGGGTTGGGTTATTACGAGTTGGGGTTGGGGTCGGCTGATCTGCTGGCGTTGGTGGGGGAGTTGGAGGGGCGGCTGTCGGTGGAGTTGTCGCCGACGGTGATGTTCGAGCATCGGACGATCGCGGAGCTCGCGGCGTGGCTGGAGCCTCAGCTGTCTGCCGGTGCCGTCGCGGCGGCGCCGGCCGTGCCCGCTCCCGCCGCGCCGGCCGTCCCCGCGCAGGCTCCCGCCGCCGCGCCGGTGGTGGATTCCCTGCCTGTCTCCGCTGTGCTGCGGGAGTTGGTGGGTTCTCGGCTGGGTGTGTCTGTGGATGCGGTGGATGTGGGGTTGGGTTATTACGAGTTGGGGT
>NZ_JBQQCE010000307.1:0-11793 GCF_052245645.1 Streptomyces sp. KR55
ATCTCGCGCTGCACACCCTGGTTGGGGATCCGGCGCTGCACCAGAGAGAGGCCGAGCAGCGCGCTCAGCACTTGATGGCTCAGGCACACCGCGAGGAAGGGGTGCCTCGCGGCCAGGAGCCGGGACATCGTCGACCTGAGATGTGCGATCTTCGGGTGCCCCAGTTGTCCCGGGTCGCCCGGTCCCGGTCCCAGGACCAGCAGGTCGTACGCCGCCATGTCGTAGTCCTCGTCGAACCGGCACACGGTCGCCTCCACCCCGAGGGAGCGGATCTGGTGGGCGAGCATCGCCGTGAAGGTGTCCTCGGCGTCGACGACGAGCACCCGGCGTCCTGTCAACTCGGCCGACACATGGGCCCTGTTCTCCGGCTCGTCCAGCCAGAATTCCGCGACGGTGGCATTGCGGCCCGCCAGCGCGGCCTGGACGTCGGGATGGGTGGCGAAGCGGCTGGGTGCGGGCTCGGCGAGCGCGGCGAGCAGCCCCGACACCTTGGCCCGGGTCTCTCGGGCCTCGGACTCGGGGTCGGAGTGACGCACCAGGGTTGCCCCCACGCCGATCCGCAGGCGGCCGTCCGCTGTGATGTCGGCCGTGCGGATCAGGATGGACGAATCCAGGGTGCGGTTGCCGCCCGCGTCCCGACCGATGAGTGCGGCGACCCCGCTGTAGTAGCCGCGCCCGATCGGCTCGTGACGGCTGATCACCTTGGTGGCGTTCTCCAGCGGCGATCCGGTCACCGTCGGGGCGAACAGGGTCTCCCGGAGGATGTCGCGTACGTCGCGGTCGGTGTGTCCCTCGATGAGGTACTCGGTGTGTGCGACGCGGGCCATCTCCTTGAGGTAGGGGCCCGTCAGGCGTCCGCCGAAGGGGCAGACCCGGGCCATCATCTTCAGTTCCTCGTCGACCACCATGTACAGCTCGTCGGTCTCCTTGCGGTCCGTCAGGAAGGACAGCACGCCGTCGAGCGTGGGGCCGCCGGGAGGATAGCAGTACGTGCCGCTGATGGGGTTCATGACGGCCGTGCCGTCGCGCACGCTGACGTGCCGCTCGGGGGTCGCACCCACCAGGACGCGGTCGCCCGTGTGCACGAGGAACGTCCAGTAGGCGCCCCTTTCCCGCTCCAGCAGCCGGCGGTAGATCGAGAGGGCTCCGGCAGTCGAGAAGCCCGGTAGCCACGCCGTGAAGGTGCGTTTGATCACGAAGTTCGCGCCTTGGCCGGTGCCGATCTCGTCGGCGATCACGCGACGCACGGTGTCCGCGTACGCCTGGTCGGAGACGTCGAACCCGTCCTGGTCGATCTTGACCGGCTCGTTCGGCAGCCGCAGCCGGACATCGGCGAGCGGCAGGGTCTGCTGGGCGGTGACCGTCATCGCGATCAGGGGCTCGCCGTCGTCGTGGGCGGTGAATCCGCGCTCGGTGATCTGCCGGTACGGGACCAGGGCGAGCAGTTCGTGGCCGCCTTCCGGGGCGGCTTCCCTCGGCAGCGGCAGGTCGGCCAGGGCGGCGCAGTGAGCCGTTTCGGTCAGCAGGACCTCTATGGTCTCCGGGCCGGTGGCCTGCGGGCGGTGCAGCAGGGCGAAGGCGGGCGCGGAGCCGTCCAGGACGCGGGCGAGGAGGTCGCGGGCGTCATGGGTGCGGGCCGGCCCGGCCGTGGGTGGGTGTTTCCCGGTCACCGCGTTTCCTCCGCCACGGGCGCCATGAGGGTGTCGCACAGGGCCGCCGTGGTGACGACGGCGGCACACCGCTGGGCGGCGTACTGGAGAGCCAGCCGGTGGTGTTCGGCGGAGAAGTCGGCGACGGCATCGGCCACCAGGAACGGCTGGATGTCGTGGCTGAACGCGTCCATCGCGGTCATCAGCACGCCGACGTGCGCGTAGACGCCGCACAGGAGGAGTTGGTCACGGCCGGTGGCCCGTATCCGTGCCAGCAGGTCGGTGTTGAAGAACGCGCTGTAGCGCCACTTCGTGAACGTCCAGTCGTCGGGGGCGGGTTGGAGGGCGGCGACGATCCGGCGGTGTTCGGGTGCTGTGCGCATGCCGGGTCCCCAGAAGTCGGCCAGCAGGCCGCGCTGGTGCGGTGTCATCCCACCGGGCTGGGCGGTGTAGGCGACCGGGACGCCGAGGGCGGCGCAGCGCTGCCGCAGCAGTGCCGCGTTGCGGATGAGCGGGGTGCGGGGTGCGGAGTCCTGCGGGAACGGTTTGAGGAAGTAGTCCTGCATGTCGTGGACGAGCAGCACGGCACGCCGCGGGTCGGCCCGCCAGTCGACGACCGGTGCGGGGAGGTCGTCCGGCAGCGGCAGCGGGTAGGGCTCGATCGGTGGTATGCCGGACATGCAGTGGTTCGTCCTTTCGTGCTGTGCGTGAGGGGGAGGTGCGGGTCCTCTACGTCGGAGCGCCCAGGGTCGCCCCTCCGTCGACGGTGAGCGTGTGCATCGTGATGTGGGCAGCCTCGTCCGACAGCAGGAAGCGGACGGCGTGGGCGACGTCCTGCGGACGTGCCACTTTGCCCAGCGGGATGCCGGTGCGGTACGCGGCCGGATTCCCGGCGACGGAAGCGGCGATTGCGGCCCCGTCGGCGTGCATGCCGTGCAGCATCGGGGTGTCCGTGGAGCCGGGAGCGACAAGGTTGCAGCGGATGTCGTGCCGGGCGACCTCCAGGCCCAGGCACTTGGTGAAGGCGGTGGCCGCCGCCTTGGACGCGGCGTACGCGGACATCTGCGTACGTGCGGTGCCCGCCGCGTTCGACACGACGGTGACGAGGGCACCGCGCCGACGCGGAATCATGCGGTTGACGACCGCCCGGGACATGTAGAAGACGCCGGTGCTGTCGACCGCGAAGGTGGCGTTCCAGTCCTCGTCGCTGAGCTGTCCGGCCTCGGCGAGGCGCAGCACCCCGGCGGCGTTGACCAGGTAGTCGATGGGTCCCGACTCCCGTTCCACGGCGTCCACCACGGCCTCGACCTCGGCGGACGACGTGACGTCCGCCGGCCGGCCCTGCACCGACAGCCCGTCGGCGGTGAGCTTTTCGACCGTGGCGGACAGCCGGTCGCGGTCCAGGTCCACGCCGACGACCGTGGCGCCCTGTTCGGCGAGCAGCCGGGCCACGGCCGTACCGATGCCGCCCCCGGCACCCGTCACGAGGGCGATCCTGCCGTTCATGCGGTCACCTCCGTCGTCGTGTGCGGCCGGCCAGCGACCGGACGGCCGCGGCGAAGGGGGCGAGCGCCATCCGCAGACCGCGGGCGGCCGACGGGCTGATGTCGCCGATGCGATCGATCCGAACCGGGGGCAGTTCGGGCCGCAGTGCTCTGCGGACCGACTCGGCAGCCGCCAGGCCCGACCGCACCGCGCTCTCCATACCGGCCACGCCCGGCGGGGCCGCGCAGAAGTCGCCGGCGATGTGCACGTTGGCCAGTGCGGTGGTGCTCTGCGGCCGGTAGCGACCCGATCCGGGGCCCGGAGCGAAGAACGGTGCCGCGAAGTGCGGCTGGTAGCAGACGTGTTCGATGTCGTCCCAGGTGAGCTCCGGAAGGAAGGTCATGAGCTCGTCCACCAGAATTTTGACCGCGTCCGCCTCGGACAGTTCCGCGAGCCGGGCGACACGGCCGACCACGCAGTTGAGCACGCTGGTGCGGTGTCGTCCCCATGCCCGGCCCACGTCGATGAGCGTGATCGCGTGCGGCGATCCGACCAGGCGGATGTGCTCGTCGGGCAGTCCCGGCAGCCGCCTTCGCAGGTACAGGTGCAGCGCTCCGAGCGGACGGGACGTCAACTCGTCGACGCCGTACGGTGGTCGAAGTGCTCCGGTGAGGTCGCTGCCCAGGGCGGACAGGCGTCCGTGCGGGACGGCGAGGACGACATGTCCGGTGACGTCTTCGGTCACGGCGGTGCCGTCGTCGTCGCGTACGGTGAGGGCCTGCAGCCGGTCACCGTGCACCGACACCTCGATCAGTTCCCTCCCGGTGCGCACCTCCACGCCGTCGGCTTCCAGCCGCTGCCGGAAGGGGCCGATAAACCACTGCTGGAGGTCGCCTCGCGGCATCCGCACCCGGCCGGGGTGCCGGGCGAACGCTGCGATGCTGCCGCGGAAGCCCGCCGCCGACACAGCATCGCTCTCCGCCGCGCTCGAGGCGACGAAGAGGTGCTCGATGTCGGCGATCGCCGCCTCGGTCAGATACCGGCGGCTGCGCAGGAAGTCGTGGAGGGACTCGTCGCGGGCACCGTACTCCTGGGAGAGCAGGTCGATCA
Source organism: Streptomyces sp. KR55 (assembly GCF_052245645.1). NCBI lineage: Bacteria > Bacillati > Actinomycetota > Actinomycetes > Kitasatosporales > Streptomycetaceae > Streptomyces > Streptomyces sp. KR55. The sequence goes on from NZ_JBQQCE010000307.1 coordinate 4,245, forward strand.
CGCCGTAGTAGAACAGCAGCCGATCGGCGGCCGGGGTGACCGCGGTGCGGAAGGCGGGGAACTCGCCCGGCAGCAACTGGTGGAAGTTCTTGGTCTCGCGCAGGTTGCCCGCGATGCCGAGCTCCGCCACGAGCCGCAGAGTGTTGCGGTACCAGGCGGGGAAGATGTGCACCCCGTGGTCCTCGACCCGGCCGTCGATCACCCGTGATCCGGCCATCCCGCCGAGCTCGGGCCCGGCTTCGAGCAGCCGTACCGGGAGCCCGAGGCCGCGGATCGTCCACGCCGCCGTCATTCCGGCGAGGCCGCCTCCCACCACGGTCACGCCGGTCATCGCAGCTCCGTTCCGTCGACGGCGGCCCGGTAGGCGGACATCGCCATGACGGGATAGATCAGGCGCAGCAGGCTGTCGCGCCAGTACAGGCCGTCGTGGTGCACCACCCAGGTGTGCCAGGGCTCGGCCCAGTCGCCGTCGGCCTGCTGGGTGCGGATCAGAAAGTCCAGGCCTGTGCGCACCGGCCCGCTGTCGGCGCGGCCGCCGGCGATGAGCGCGAGCAGGGCCCAGGCCGTCTGCGAGGGAGTGCTGTCGCCCCGCCCGATCCATGCCGGGTCGTGCAGCGCGCGGATGTCCTCACCCCAGCCTCCGTCGCTCTGCTGGTGTGCGACGATCCAGTCACACGCCCGGGTCACCGCCGGGTCGCTGCCCGGAACCCCGCACGCGGCCATGCCGGTGACGGCGGCGCTGGTGCCGTGCAGGTGGTAGCAGGCCCACCAGCCGGGCCACGACCCGTCCGGCTGCTGAGTGCGGCGCAGCCATTCGATGCCGCGGCGGGCCGCGGGAGTGTGAGCCTGGCCGTCGGCGCCCAGCGCCTCCAGGACGTGCCCGGTGATGTCGGCCGACGGCGCCTCCAGGAATCCGATTCTGGCCAGTTTGTCGCGTCCCGGCAGCCGCCAGCGCAGCGGTTCGAAGGCTGCCCAGCCGCCGTCCTCGCCCTGCTGGGACAGCAGCCACCGGCGGGCCCGCTCGCACGCCGCGTCGACGGCCGGGTCGGTGCCGCGCGGGTGGACGCGGCGCAGTGCGGCGACGGCGAACGCCGTGTCGTCGGCGTCGGGGTTGGCGTTGTTGGTGAACTCGTACGGCCAGCCGCCGGGGACGGGGTTCTTGGTCAGCACCGCCCAGTCACCCAGTTCGGTGACCTGGTTGGCGAGCAGCCAGCGCACCGCCGGTTGGGCCGCGGCCTTCTCCTCGGGGCCGCCGGCCATGGCGTTCGCGGACAGCGCGAGGGCGGTGTCCATGACCACGGAGGTCCACATCTCGATGCGGCGCTGCCCGTCCTTCTCGACCACGTATCGGTCGAGCCCGGCCATCGCCGCCGTGATGACCGGATGGTCCTGGGGGAAACCGATCGCGTCCAGCCCCATGACGACGTTGGCGGTCTGCGGCCAGTTTCCGCCCCAGCTGCCGTCCTTCTCCTGGGTGCGGATGAGCCACCTCGACTCCTTTCGGATCGCCCGGCGGCGCAGCGGACCGATCGGATGGCGGGCGTACCAGTGGCTCAGGGTGGTCGCGCACCGTACCGCGAAGGACCTCGGCAGCCGCCGGGCGCCGGGCTCGGCGAACAGCTCGCGTATGCCGAATCCTGCGGGGACGACGGGGCGGCGTGCCATGAACAGGCTGTTGGCCACGACGATGCCGCGGGCGGCGGCGCCGATCTGGTAGATGTTCCCGGGGCACCAGGTGGGCAGCAGGACGATCTCCGGCGGGATGAGCGGGATGTCGCGCCAGGGCCACAGCCCGATCAGGGCCAGCCACGCCAACATGATCAGGTTGTCGACCGACTCGATACCGCCGTTGCCACGGACCGAGGCGGCCGCCGCGCGCATCTCCGGTTCGTCGGGGTCATGACCGGCCAGGCGCAGGGCGACGTAGCAGAAGACGGAGAGCAGCAGCTCGTCAGGGCCCTGGTGGTACGACGTCCAGCCGCCCGTGGGTGTCTGCTCGCTGAGGATCGTCCGCGCGGCGGCGGCCACCGTCTCGTCCTTCGGCAGGCGCAGGTAATGCCGCAGGATGACCTCACCGGACTCACCGATCAGGCTGGTCTCGAAATCGCCCTTCCAGTATCCGGTGGGGTCCTGGCGCTCGCGGAGCGCATGGACGGCCAGGGCCAGGGAGCGCTCGACTCCCGGGACGAGCGCGCCGGCGTCGGTGGTCGTCATCGCTGGGTCCCTCTCGTCATCGCGTGGGTGGTCATGGCGGTGGATGTGGGCTCGGCGTGTGCGTCGTTCATGGCCGCGATCTTCAGCTGGCGGACGTACATGAAGACGGAGAAACTCACCACGAGCGCCAGCGCCGGGGCACCGACGATGTACGCCCACACGTGGCGGATGCCGAGCCGGCGCGCCTCGATGATCATGAATGCCGCGAGCGCCGCCCAGATCAACGCCAGGTCCGCGTAGATGAACTGGGATGCCAGATTCCGTGTCGCGTCGCGCAGGAAGTTCTCGATGACACCGAGCGGTCCCGCGTCGGCGTTGCGCACGACGAAGACGATGGCCAACGTCCCCATGACCAGGCCGCCGCCGACGGCGAACAGCCCGTAGAGGGTGCACAGTGCCCGGTCCCTTCCCCGCACATCACCCAGTCGCATGCCATCGGCCTCCGAAGTGGTCGGGCTCCGTCCGGTCACCTGACGGCACCGGATCGGCCCGGTCGTAGCGGTAGTCGTCGAGGTCGAAGTGCCTGGCTCGCCAGGCCGCCTCGTAGGTCGACGACGGGCGGACGGCGGGTGCGTCGCCGCGCTCGTCGAAGTAGTAGCTGTGCGTGCCGCGGCAACTGCCATGGAGGAACACCGTGTTCCGCTGCCGGCGCAGCACCCGGTGAAAGGACCTGTCGTGCTTCTCGGGCCGGACGACGGCCTGTGTGGCACGCCGTCGCCGGGCCTCTCCGATCACCCGCAGGGCATGGGTGACCTGATAGTCGATCATGCCGAACCAGGATCCGCCGGTGAAGGAGTACGGCCCGACGATGAACCAGAGGTTCGGGAAACCCTTGACCGAACTGCCCTCGTACGTCTGGAAGCGTTCCGCTCTCCAGAACTCCTTCAACTCCCGGCCGCCCAGCCCGTGCAGAGGGAAGGGCGGCAGGTTGTCCAGGACGTGGAACCCGGTGGCGAGGATCAGCACGTCGAACTTCTGCTCGTCGCCGTCCGCCATGCCGATCCCGGTCTCGGTGATGCGCTCGATGCGTTCGGTGACGAGCTGGACGTTGTCGCGGGTGAAGGCGCGCCAGTAGCCCTTGCCGAAGGACGGCCGCTTGCAGCCCAGTCGGTACGCGGGCGCGAGCCGGTCCATCAGATCGCGGTCGCCTTTGACCTGGCTGCGCAGGTACAGCCGGGAGACCGCTTCGCCGGCCCGCACCAGGAAGGGGAACCGTCGGTAGTGGATCATGGCGATGACGAAACTGAGTTCCGTCACGGTGTCCGTGAGGAGCCGGACGGTGCGCTGAGTCCACGGAGCCGCTCCGAACACCTTGCGGACGGCTCTCGGCACCGGAACGTCCGGCTTCGGGAAGACCCAGGTGGGCGTCCGCTGGTAGACGTGGAGCTGCTGCACCAACGGGGCGATCTCGGGGACCAGTTGGATCGCCGATGCGCCGGTGCCGATCACGCCCACGCGACGTCCGGTGAGATCCAGTGACGGGTCCCATCGAGCCGTGTGCACCACGTCGCCCGTGAACCGGTCGAATCCTTCGATGTCGGGTGCCTTCGGCTTGGTGAGCCATCCGGTGGCGCAGATGACGAACCGCGTCGTCATCGAGGTTCCGTCCGCCAGGAAGACCTCCCAGACGTGCTCCGCCTCGTGGTACTCGGCGCGTACGACCCGGGCGTTCAGGCGGAGATAGGGCCGCAGGCCGTACTTGTGGACGCAGTGGTCCGCGTAGGCCTTGAGTTCCTCGCCGGGAGGGAAGGCCCTCGACCAGGACGCGAAGGGTTCGAAGGTGAAGGAGTAGGAGAAGGCACTGATGTCCACGGCGATGCCGGGGTACCGGTTGGCGTGCCAGGAGCCGCCGACATCGTCCTGCTCGTCCAGCACCACGAAGTCGTCGATGCCGGCCCGCAGCAGCCCGATCGCCGTGCCGATCCCGGAGAACCCGGCGCCGATCACCAGCACTTCATGCTCCGGTGTCACCTGCACTCCCCTCCTTCCCCGGCCGGTCACAGCGCCAGGCCGATCGCCAGGAGGGTCCCGAACGCGAGCAGCAGCAGGCAGGTGTGCTCGAGGGCCGGTATCAGGTCGCTGCCGCGCGCCCCGCCGAGCACCCGGCGCAGCGGGAAGACGGCGAACGGGACGGCGCCGAGCACCAGCAGCGCCCCGGGGCGGGAGGCTGCCAGGAGCAGTGCGGACGCGAAGGCGAGGGCGACGCAGAGCACGTAGTACACGCGGGTGCGCCGGTCGCCTAGGCGCACGGCGATGGTGATCTTGCCGGCGGCCGTGTCAGTGGGTATGTCGCGCAGGTTGTTCGTCGTCAGCAGCGCGCAGGCGAGCAGGCCGATGGACACGGACGCGGCGAGGGCCAGCAGGGGTACCCGGCCGAGCTGGATGTACGCCGTGGCGCACACGGCGATGACCCCGTGGAAGAGGAAGATGCCGGCATCGCCCATGGAGCGGTAGCCGTACGGCCGGGAGCCGCCGGTGTAGAACCACCCCCCGAGCGCACACACCACCGCGAGCGCCAGCAGCCACCAGGAGACCGTCACCGCCATGACCACTCCGGCCAGGGCCGCCACGCCGTACAGGACCAGGCCGCAGCGCAGCACCTGCCGGGGTGACGCCCGCCCGGAGCCGACCAGCCGGACGGGACCCACCCGGTGGTCGTCGGCGCCCCGCACCCCGTCGCTGTAGTCGTTGAAGAAGTTCGTGCCGAGGACGAAGCCCAGCGCGAACAACAGGGTCAGGGCGGCCCGCCACCAGCTGAAGTGGCCCAGCGAGGAGGCGATCGCCGTGCCGACCGCGATCGGTGCCATGGTGACGGGCAGGGTCTTCAACCGGGCGCCGACCAGCCAGGTGCGCACCGCGCTCCCGGCCGGCCACTGAGTACTGGTCACCATTTCTTGCCTACTCCGAGATAGAGAACGCCGGTGGAACTGGTGGGGATCATGCGAACGTCCTCGCGCCGCCCGGCGAGGTACCGCATCCCGTCACGAAGGTGCGGACGCAGGCCGAGCAGTCTGAGCTCCACCCCCTGCGACCGCGCGGTCCGGGTCAGCCGCGCCCGGTTGACGAAGAGTCGGTGGTCATGGGTGCCGCGCGGTGGCCGGCCGGGCACGGGCGCGTTCTCGGCCAGGGTGATGGCGACCAGCCGGGCCAGCCGGGTGTCGGCGATCGTGTCCACGATCAGCGTGCCCCCGGGGCGCAACACCCGGCATGCCTCCCTCACCACCGCGAAGGGGTCCGGTACGTGTTCGAGGCACTGCCCCGCCGTGACGACATCGAACGACCCCTGGGCGAACGGGAGTCGGGCGATGTCGGCCCGGACGACCTCGTCGAACCCGTGCTTGCGCGCTTCGTTCAGCGACAGCGCCGACAGGTCCACGCCGACCACGCGATAGCCCTTGCCGGCCAGGTGGGGACCGAACAGCCCGCCCCCGCAGGCGACATCCAGCAGCCGCGCCCCTTCGTGCTCGGCAACGGGGACGAAGCCGGCGCGGGCACGCGCGATCCAGCCCAGCGGGGCGAGTGGCCCGCGGGGGTCCCACCATGTGTCGGCGAGAACGTCGTAATCGGTGATGAAATCGCTTCGCAGCGCTGGCACAGAGCACCCTCCGGAATACACCCGAGTCCAGTTCACTTTCCGGCTTGTGACCAGCCGTGTATTGCGGTTTCGGTCACGTCGCCGAATGCAGGCCGTCAGGTGTCGGTTGCGCGGTGTCCCGCAGCACCTGGAGGGCGGGATGCTGAGACGCGAATGTGTCGACGAGGTCGCGCAGGCACTGCCGTACGACCGGGGCGTGTTGCGCGGTGGCCGGATGGGACTCCACGGCGTACAGGGCATCCGACACATATCGCTGGGCCACGTCAGCGGCCCTGCCGATCGCACCGGACTCGTGCACCAGGGAAATCACTTCCTGACACTGTTCGCCGGAAAGCGGCTGCAGGCGCAGCAGGGATTGCAGGCGATCCCGGAAATCCTTGACGGCGTAGATCACCGGGAGTGTGTACACGCCGTTGAGAATGTCTTTCGCCGCTTGCTTTCCCGTTTCCCGGCTGCAGATGTCGAGGATGTCGTCCCAGATCTGGAACGCCATGCCGAGGTTGTGCCCGAAGCTCTCCAGTGCCGCCTGGGCGTCCTCGCTCGCTCCCGACTGCAGGGCGCCCATCGCGGCGGCCGTCCGCAGGAGGCGTGCGGTCTTGCCCGAGATGGCGGCAAAGTACTCCTCTTCGGTGCGAAAGGGATCGTAGAGCTGGCTGGACTCAAGCATCTGCCCCACGCACACGTCGATCAGCGTGTCCGCCATCGCCGTCATACGGGACATGCCGAGGGACGCGGCGGTCTGCATACAGCGCGCGAGCAGGTAATCGCCGGTGAGCAGCGCGACGGCTTCACCGTATTTCGCGTTCGCACTGGGCCTCCCCCGCCGCACCTGCGCACCATCGATCACATCGTCATGACACAGGGTGGCTAAATGCAGGATTTCGACGGCAGCGGCTCCGTCAATCACATGCGGAGGTGTGACTCCCTGCCACCCGTCCTCCAGCAGATACGAGGACAGCAGTACGAGAGTGGGCCGCAGCAGACGCCCCGTATTCTCCACGGCGTACATGATGGGGCCCTGAATCCGGTGGTTCGGTGGAACCACAAGAGAGCAGAGCGATTTCCGGACTCTGGACAGATCTTCTTGGAGTCGTTCCCGGACCTCAGCGATTGCTTCATCGTGCGGAGATTGGTTCCCGACAACAGTTGAAGCGTCCTTCATTCAGGCTTCCTTCCCCCGTGCCCTTGAAGGTCACCAACAGGCTAGGGCGTCAGCCAAGCCACACCAGGGCGCAAATTCAGTCAATCAACAAGGGAGGGGGAATTTCCGGATCCACTCTCACCGAGCGCACGCTAAATTCCGACATAAGGGATGAAAGGTTCAACCACCTGCACGGTCTGCAACCCGGATCAACCATTGAGTGTGACTCATGTCACACACAGTGCATCACGTCTCGGCGTGGCGGACAGTGCGTGTCCGGAACGCGGCGTGGACGTTCCGCGATGCGCTCCCTACAGTGAGGCACCGCCGATCACGCCCAGAGGGCACGAGTGTGTTCCTCGCGGCCGCGGTGGAGGCACTGCGCGACCTCCCCGCACCGCTGTTCCCCCGACCTCACCCCTTCGCCCGGGAGCGGACGCACTCCAGCTGAGAACGAGAAGGAGTTGGTGACGTGACTCCACCCACGCGTGAACGCGCGGGCTTCCTGCGTCGCCGCCTAAGCAGCGTCGCAGAGGGCCAGCCCGGCCCTGTTGAGGATGTTCAATGCACCGACGTGGTCGGCGTTCGCGGTCATGCCG
>NZ_JBQQCE010000308.1:0-11754 GCF_052245645.1 Streptomyces sp. KR55
TGGCCATGCTGGTCGAATCTACGCGCGAAGCTGCGCGCGGCCACCGCGGCCAGTTGATAGGCACGGTCACCGGGGCTGCTGTCACCGCGGCCACTGTCACCATGATCACTGTTCAGCCGTGGACCAACGGCGCCAGCAACCAGCCGCCGTCCTCCGCACCGACGACGGCTGCTCCCCCCACGTATCCGCCACCCAGCGTCGGCCCATCACAGCCGCCGAACAGCACGCCGCCTTCCGGCAGTCCGTCGCCGACAGCGAGCGAGACGGAACCCAGCAGCAGCGCTTCACCGATGCGAGTGGGTCGTCCCCCCTGGCCACCGAGCGCGCTACCCACCATCTCTGTTGCGCCAGTCGGCGAGACAACGCCCGCAGGCCAATCACCTTCAGCCGAGCCGAGCGGAGAACCGGCGGACGACACCGACGGCGGCGACAGCGGTACACCGCCGCCGGACGGCCAGGCCCCGGGGCCGTCTCCGGAACCGTCGGAAGCACCGGCCCCGCCTCCGGTGGAGAGCAAGCCCGCCGAGGAAGTGACCGTCGAATCGGTGGTGCGTCTGGCCATCTCGCCGCGGCTGAGCACTCACGGCTGCCCAGGCAGCTGGGGCGGGCGGCGATAGCGCCGGCGAGCCGTTGGTGTTCCGCTGCCGCCAGGATGACTCCGGGCGGCAGCGGAACAGCTCGCATGCCGGTTCACTGTTCAGTCCGCCTCCAGGTGCCAGGCGATCCGCTCCGCCACCGGAGTGGGCTTCCTGCCGGGGGCGGGCATGATGCGGACCTCGCCCAGCAGGGCCGGGGTGAGCAGCACCGCGGCGATCGCGCGCTGCTTCTCGATGCTGGTGTTCTTCCACCAGGCGACGACGTCGGTGATGGGCTCATCCGGCAGGAGGGCGGCGAGCGGGGCCGGGGTCGTCAGCTTTACCAGCTTCGCGTCCAGGGCCGCGATCTGCGTCTCCAGTTCCTCCATGTCCATGGTGCGCTGGATCTTGGCCCGTGCGGTCTTCGGGGTCGGCGCCTTCTCCAGTTCCTCCAGCTCGCCGGTCAGCCGATCCAGCTCTGCCCGGACGGTCTTCTCCTGCGCGCTGGAGTCAGGGCGGCGCCGCAGTGCCGCATGCCGCAGGGGATCGGCGAGGTACTTCAGGATCACACCCAGCTCGGGGGGCAGGCGCTTGCCGGTCTCGGGGTCGAAGCGGTCCAGGTCGCCGATGATGATCCGGTCCGTCTCCTCCTTGTCCACCCACACGTGCCCGCAGGGGTGCCCCTGGTAGCCGAGGGACGCCTTCTTCCGGTTCTTGTTCCGGTGCATGGCGGCCATCGGCAGACGGCAGACACCGCACCGCATCGTCATGGACAGCACGTGCCGGATGTGCTCGCCCGTATACGTACGACGGGACGGATCGGCGAGCACCTTCTGAACACGGTCGAACAGCGCGCGAGAGACGATCGGCGTGTAACCCTCCCACCGCACCGGCACGATCTTCCCGTTGTGCTTGCGCAGCCCGGCGTACGCGGGACGCAGCAGCATCGACCGCAGGTTCTGCGGACTGAACGGGACCCCGGGCACCAGCTCGCCGTCGACCGTGCGGTCCCGGCTGACGATGCCGCGCTGCTCCCACTCCCGGGACAGGGCGTACATCGGCTCCGGCAGGAGACCGCCGTCCTCGCGGGGCGTGTTGGTGTACAGCAGCGGCACGTTCTCGTCGTCGGCCAGACCGAACCGGTTGTCCTCCACCCCGGCGACCCGCACGAACAGCTCTGCCACGAGCCGCCCTTCCTCGGGGTGCGGGTACTGCGCGACGGGCCGGGGCCGGCGGTCGATGACCTCGTAGTCGCGGGCGTACCCAAACGACACCTGCCCCTGCGGCCGGCCCTCCCGGGCTGCGGAGTTCAGGCCGCGCAGGGTCCGCTTGGACAGCCGCCGGGCCTCCCGCTCGGCATCGGCGATGCCGGAGATCAGTTCGTGCCGGTCGTTGTAGTTGCGCGGGTTGTACGTCCGCTCATGGCTGGTGATGTGGACCAGGTAGCCGGCGGCCTCGCACAGGTCGACGATCTCCACGCCGCGGCCGGTCTCGCGGGCAAGGCGGGCGATCTCCCACAGCACCAGCACGTCACCGGGGTCCCCGAACTCGCCGGAGCGGAGGTCGGCGACCAGCTTCTCGAAGTCGTCGCGGACCTTGCGGGCGAACTTCGAGGCGGACCCGGTGTCCTGGTACGGCTCGCCCCACTGCCAGGGCCCGTGCTCCTGCTCGGCTTCGAGGTTGTCGGTGTGCTGGTCGCGGATGCTGCGCGCGCTGCGGCCCTTGCCCTTGGACACGCGCAGGTACTCCCGCGCCGTTCGTGTGGCGGTGTCAACTGCCGCCTGCTGCACTGGTGTCAGCGTCGCCAAGGTCCCCTCCCGATCCTGCTGAGGAACCGTACTCTACAACCAAGGCACATCCATGGCTCCGCCTACCAGGACCCGGACCTGATACGCCGGGCGGCCCCGCGACTGGCGCTGATCTCCTGCGGTGCGGACAACGCCTACGGACATCCCGCTCCCAGCACGGTCGCTGCGCTGCGGGACGGGGGTGCGGCGGTGCTGCGGACGGATCTGGACGGGGCGATGGCGGTCGTCGGTGCGGGCGCGGAGTTGCGCGTGGCGCGAGACTGAAGGCATGAACTCCGCACAGGTTGATGCCTACCTCCGCCGCCTGGGGGTCGCAAACCCGGCCTGGCCCACCGTCGACGTTCTGCGCGAGCTGCATCTGCGCCATCTGCAGACCGTGCCCTTCGAGAACCTGTCGATCCACCTCGGCGAGGAGATCGTGCTGGAGGAGAAGCGGCTGCTGGACAAGGTGGTGGGGGCGCGGCGCGGCGGGTTCTGCTACGAACTGAACGGGGCGTTCGGCGCGCTGCTCGGCGCGCTGGGGTACGACGTGACGCTGCTGGCGGGACGTGTGTACGGGGAGGGGAGGCGGCTCGGGATCCCGTACGACCACCTCGCGCTGCGGGTGCGGACGGTCGACGCGGGCGAGTGGCTCGCCGACGTCGGGTTCGGTGCGCACTTCTACTATCCGCTGGCCTTCGAGGAGACCCGCGAACAGACGGATCCCGGTGGGATCTTCCGGATCGTCGAGGCGGGGCCGGACGCGGCGGGCGTACGGGGCGGCCCGGGCGCTGCGGGTGCGGCCGGGGCGGCCGACCTGGACGTTGTCAGGGACGGCAGGCCCGTGTACCGGCTGGATCTGCGGCCGCGGGTGCTCGGAGACTTCGTGACCGGGGCCTGGTGGCACAGCACGTCGCCGGAGTCGCATTTCGGGAAGTCGCTGGTCTGCTCGCGGGTCACGGAGGACGGCGGGCGGATCACGCTGAGCGGGCGGCGGCTCAAGGTGACGGCAGCCGACGGGAAGCGCGACGAGCGGGAGCTCGCCGGGGACGAGGAGGTGCTCGCGGTGTACCGGGAGCGGTTCGGGATCGAGCTGGACCGGGTGCCTGCCGTGCGGCACCCCGGCCGGGCGGGCTGACCTGCTTGTTCGATTCCGGGAGCGGTGCCGGAAAATGGCTGCCGTGAGTGATGCGAGACATGTGCTGGTGCTGCCGGACCGCGATGCCGCGGAAGAGGTGGCCCAGGCGCTCGGGGAGCGGTTCGGGCTGGACGAGGAGCCGCGGCTGCTGCGGGACGCGCTGGCCGGTGAGGACGACGCCGAAGACGCGCAGTGGCTGGTCGTGCTGCGGGACGAGGAGGGGCGGCTGGATCCCGGCGAACTGGACGAGTTCGCGGGGGAGTGGGACGGGTGGCGGGAGGAACCGTAGCCCTGCCGGGTGGAGTGGCGCGGATCCGGTTGGCGTGGCCCCCTTGACGTGGCACCCCTTGGCGTGACCCAACCTCGACGTGTGGCACCCCGTGGCGTGGCCCCCTTGGCCCGGACCCCGTTGTCAGTGGCCCGTGGGATGCTTGTCGCGATGGCCAGGAAGACTGCGAATGACGACCCTCTCGCCCCGGTGACGCTTGCCGTGGGCCAGGAGGACCTCCTGCTCGACCGTGCCGTGCAGGAGGTGGTGGCCGCCGCCAGAGCCGCCGACGCCGACACGGACGTACGTGACCTGACGCCGGACCAGCTGCAGCCCGGCACGCTCGCGGAGCTGACCAGCCCGTCGCTCTTCGCGGAGCGCAAGGTCGTCGTCGTACGCAATGCGCAGGACCTGTCCGCCGACACGATCAAGGACGTGAAGGCGTATCTGGGGGCGCCCGCCGAGGAGATCACCCTCGTGCTGCTGCACGCGGGCGGAGCCAAGGGCAAGGGGCTGCTGGACGCCGCGCGCAAGGCGGGCGCGCGGGAGGTGGCCTGCCCCAGGATGACGAAGCCGGCGGACCGGCTGGCCTTCGTCAGAAGTGAGTTCCGTGCGCTCGGGCGGTCGGCCACGCCCGAGGCCTGCCAGGCGCTCGTCGACGCCGTCGGGAGCGATCTGCGGGAGTTGGCGTCCGCGGTGTCCCAGCTGACCGCGGACGTCGAGGGGACCATCGACGAGGCGGTGGTCGGGCGGTACTACACCGGGCGGGCCGAGGCATCGAGCTTCACGGTCGCCGACCGGGCGGTCGAGGGGCGGGCGGCGGAGGCCCTGGAGGCGCTGCGCTGGTCGCTGGCGACCGGAGTGGCACCGGTGCTGATCACGAGTGCGCTCGCGCAGGGAGTGCGGGCGATCGGGAAACTGTCCTCGGCGCGCGGCGGGCGGCCGGCCGATCTCGCGCGGGAACTGGGTATGCCGCCGTGGAAGATCGACCGGGTGCGGCAGCAGATGCGGGGGTGGACGCCGGACGGGGTCGCGGTCGCCCTGCGGGCGGTTGCCGAGGCCGATGCCGGGGTGAAGGGCGGCGGGGACGATCCCGAGTACGCCCTGGAGAAGGCGGTCGTGACGATCGCGCGGGCGGCTCGGTCGAGAGGGCGGGCGTAGTTCCCCGGCGTTTTCCCAGGCATTCCCCCGCGTTCCCAGCGTTCCCTGGCGGCAGTGACGGGGTGAACGGAGGAGAATCGGACGTATCAGCCGTACATCGCCGGACATGGGGAAGGTGGCGATCAGGCATGGCTGAGCACCCGCACGCAACTCTCGTCCGCAAGGGCTACGAGGCCTTCACGCGTGGTGACATGGACGCCCTGCGAGGGCTGATGACGTCGGACTGCACGCACCATGTGCCCGGCAGTCACCCCCTGTCGGGTGACTTCAAGGGGCAGGACGCGGTCATCGACATGTACGGCCGGCTCTTCCAGGAGACGGCGGGGACGATGCAGGTCGAGCTGCGCACCGTACTCGTCGACGGCCGGGGCCACGCGGTCGCCGTGCACCACATCACGGCGGAGCGCCAGGGCAAGCGCCTCGACGAGGACGGAGCGATCGTCTTCCGGATCGTCGGGGACAAGATGAGCGATCTCGACGAGTGCGTCGCGGACATCGACAAGGGCAACGACTTCTGGTCGTGACCGCGCATCGGCCCGCTCGGCCCGCTCGCACCGAAGGCCCCGGCGCCCGCTCTGGGGAAGAGCGAGGTGCCGGGGCCTCCGGTTCAAGCTGGTGAGCCCGTACCCGCGTGGCGAACGCAGGCCGCGTACGGACTCGGGGTGCCGGTCGGGAGCGGATGAGAGAGGGCCCGCTCTGGGTCCTGCCGGCGATCAGACCAGATGAGAGGTTCAGCCCTTGAGGGCAGCGACCTTGGAAGCCAGCGCCGACTTCTTGTTGGCGGCCTGGTTCTTGTGGATGACGCCCTTGGAGACGGCCTTGTCGAGCTGACGCGCGGCAGCGCGCTGGTACTCGGTGGCCTTCTCGACGTCACCCGCGGCAGCAGCCTCACGGGCCTTGCGGATCGCGGTCTTCAGGGAGGACTTGACGGCCTTGTTGCGCAGCCGAGCCTTCTCGTTGGTCTTGATCCGCTTGATCTGGGACTTGATGTTCGCCACGAATGAGCCTTTTCAGGTTCTGGCACGAGGCCGCACGGGACCCGCACCGGTGATTTTCTTGGGGTGCGCCTCGCGCTGAGAGGGCATGAGGCACAGCCACCCAGGCTACCAGCGGCCCTCTCGGTGGCCCAAACCGGTCGCCGGTCCCGGCCCGTGGGACCATGGAGACTACGTATCGATCCGACCCGAGACCGTTACCTGCGGATACCTCAAGAATCAGGACCCTGCGTGCCCGCGACCCCTAACCATGTGCCCGAGCCGAGCCGTACCGACCCGGCTCTGATCCGCAATTTCTGCATCATCGCGCACATCGACCACGGCAAGTCCACGCTCGCCGACCGGATGCTCCAGCTGACCGGTGTGGTCGAGCAGCGGCAGATGCGTGCTCAGTACCTCGACCGGATGGACATCGAGCGCGAGCGCGGCATCACGATCAAGTCCCAGGCGGTGCGGCTGCCGTGGGCTCCCACCCACGACCCCGGCAACACGCACATCCTCAACATGATCGACACCCCGGGGCACGTCGACTTCACGTACGAGGTCTCGCGGTCGCTCGCCGCCTGCGAGGGGACCATCCTCCTCGTCGACGCCGCCCAGGGCATCGAGGCGCAGACCCTCGCCAACCTGTACCTGGCGATGGAGAACGACCTCACGATCATCCCCGTACTGAACAAGATCGACCTGCCGGCCGCGCAGCCGGAGAAGTTCGCCGAGGAGCTCGCCAATCTGGTCGGGTGCGAGCCGGACGACGTGCTGAAGGTCTCCGCCAAGACCGGCCTCGGTGTCGAGGCCCTGCTCGACAAGGTGGTCGCCGAGATCCCGGCGCCCGTCGGTGTCGCGGACGCGCCCGCGCGGGCCATGATCTTCGACTCGGTCTACGACTCCTACCGCGGTGTCGTGACGTACGTCCGTGTCATCGACGGGCAGCTCAACAGGCGTGAGCGGATCCGGATGATGTCCACGAACGCGACGCACGAGCTGCTGGAGATCGGCGTCAGCTCGCCCGAGATGCTCCCGGCGGACGGGCTCGGCGTCGGCGAGGTCGGTTATCTGATCACGGGTGTGAAGGACGTCCGGCAGTCCAAGGTCGGTGACACCGTCACCAGCCAGGCCAAGGGCGCCACGGAGGCGCTCGGTGGCTACAAGGACCCCAAGCCGATGGTCTTCTCCGGCCTGTATCCGCTGGACGGCTCCGACTACCCGTTGCTGCGTGAGGCCCTCGACAAACTCCAGCTCAACGACGCCGCCCTCGTCTACGAGCCGGAGACCTCCGCCGCCCTCGGCTTCGGCTTCCGCGTCGGCTTCCTGGGCCTGCTGCACCTCGACGTGATCCGGGAGCGGCTGGAGCGCGAGTTCGGCCTCGACCTGATCGCGACCGCGCCGAACGTGGTCTACCGGGTCGTGATGGAGGACGGCAGCGAGCACACCGTCACCAACCCGAGCGAGTTCCCCGAGGGCAAGATCAACGAGGTGTACGAGCCGGTCGTACGCGCCACGATCCTCGCGCCGACCGAGTTCATCGGCTCGATCATGGAGCTGTGCCAGACCCGGCGCGGCACCCTCCTCGGCATGGACTACCTGTCCGAGGACCGGGTCGAGATCCGGTACACCCTGCCGCTGGCCGAGATCGTCTTCGACTTCTTCGACCAGCTGAAGTCCAAGACTCGCGGGTATGCCTCGCTGGACTACGAGCCCACCGGCGAGCAGACCTCCAGCCTCGTCAAGGTCGACATCCTGCTGCACGGCGACAAGGTGGACGCCTTCTCCGCCATCACGCACCGGGACCAGGCGTACGCGTACGGCGTGCGGCTCGTCGCCAAGCTCAAGGAACTGATCCCGCGGCAGGCCTTCGAGGTGCCGGTGCAGGCCGCCATCGGTTCCCGGGTGATCGCCCGCGAAACCATCCGCGCCATCCGCAAGGACGTCCTCGCCAAGTGCTACGGCGGTGACATCTCCCGTAAGCGGAAGCTGCTGGAGAAGCAGAAGGAAGGCAAGAAGCGGATGAAGATGGTGGGTTCCGTGGAGGTTCCGCAGGAGGCCTTCATCGCGGTGCTCTCCAGCGATGACAGCGCGGGATCGGCCAAGGGCAAGAAGTAACCGCAGGTAACAAACGGATACTTCGCAAATCGTGCGCAACAGGGGCTTGCCGTACCCGACGGCGGGCCCCTGTGGCATGCATACGGCCGTCCTTCTGGAGGAAGTGACAAGGCGCGGAGTCTTACGCAGTGGCCGGTCGGCCTCTACCCTGATCCCTGCTCGATAGTTACTCGCGAGTTAAACAACAGCGCGCGAGTGAAAACTGCCGCACCGAAGGCGCATGCCGCCCTGAGCCAGCCGCACTGTCGCGGGCCCCGGAGGATGTCGTGAGCGACACACAGACTTTGATCGAGAACCGTCCGCCGTCCGTCGCGGGCCTCTTCCTGGAGCGCGTGACGGCCACACCGGACGCCGAGGCATACCGCTATCCGGTCCCGCCGGCCTCCGGCCAGGGACCGGACGACTGGAAGTCGCTGAGCTGGGGACAGACCGCCGAGCGGGTCTACGCGATCGCCGCCGGGCTGATCGAGCTGGGCGTCCAGCCGCAGCAGCGGGTCGCCCTGGCCTCCGCCACCCGGCTCGAGTGGATCCTCGCCGACCTCGGCATCATGTGCGCGGGCGCGGCCACCACCACGATCTACCCGCAGACCAACGCCGAGGAGTCCGCGTTCATCCTCGCCGACTCCGGCAGCCGGGTCCTCGTCGCGGAGAACGCCGAGCAGCTGGCCAAGGCACAGGAGAAGCGTGCCGAGCTGCCCGAGCTCACGCATGTTGTCGTCATCGACGCCGACGGCGTGGAGACCGGCGACTGGGTGCTCAGCCTCGCCGACCTGGAGGCCCGGGGAGCGGCCCGGCTCGAGAAGGACCCCGACCTGATCAAGGAGCGGGTCGGCGCGATCACCAAGGACCAGCTGGCCACCCTGATCTACACCTCCGGCACCACCGGCCGGCCCAAGGGTGTCCGCCTCCCGCACGACAACTGGTCGTACATGGCGAAGGCGACCGCCGCGACCGGGCTGATCAGCGCGGAGGACGTGCAGTACCTGTGGCTGCCGCTCGCGCATGTCTTCGGCAAGGTGCTCACCTCCGGGCAGATCGAGGTCGGGCACGTCACCGCGGTCGACGGGCGGGTCGACAAGATCATCGAGAATCTGCCGGTGGTGCAGCCGACGTACATGGCGGCTGTGCCCCGCATCTTCGAGAAGGTCTACAACGGCGTCGCCGCGAAGGCCCGGGCCGGCGGCCCCGCCAAGTACAAGATCTTCCAGTGGGCGGCCGGTGTCGCCCGCGAGTACGCCAAGGTCGCCCAGGACAACTTCCGCCGCACCGGCACCGCGTCCGTCCCCTTCGGGCTCGGCGCCAAGCACAAGGTCGCCGACGCGCTCGTCTACTCCAAGCTGCGGGAGGCCTTCGGCGGGCGGCTGCGGGCGTGTGTGTCGGGGTCGGTCGCGCTGGCCCCGGAGATCGGCTTCTTCTTCTCCGGCGCCGGCATCCACATCCTGGAGGGCTACGGGCTGACGGAGTCCTCCGCGGCGTCCTTCGTCAACCCCGGTGAGGCCTACCGGACGGGCACGGTCGGCAAGCCGCTGCCCGGCACGGAGGTTCGCATCGCGGAGGACGGCGAGATCCTGCTGCGCGGGCCCGGAATCATGGAGGGCTACCACGGGCTGCCCGAGAAGACCGCCGAGGTGCTGGAGGCCGACGGCTGGTTCCACACCGGTGACATCGGCGAGCTGTCGCCCGACGGCTATCTGCGGATCACCGACCGGAAGAAGGACCTGTTCAAGACCTCGGGCGGCAAGTACGTCGCGCCGACCGAGATCGAGGGGTCGTTCAAGGCGGTGTGTCCGTACGTCTCCAACATCCTCGTGCACGGTGCGGACCGGAACTTCTGCAGTGCGCTGATCGCGCTCGACGAGCCGTCGATCCTGCAGTGGGCCAAGGAGAACGGGCTGGAGGGCAAGTCGTACGCCGAGGTCGTTGCCGCGCCGGCCACGGTCGCGATGATCGACGGGTACGTGCAGCAGCTCAATGCCGGGCTTCAGCGGTGGCAGACGATCAAGAAGTTCCGGCTGCTGCCGCGGGACCTGGATGTGGAGCACGGCGAGATCACGCCGAGCCTGAAGCTGAAGCGGCCGGTTGTCGAGCGGGAGTACCAGCACCTGCTGGACGAGATGTACGCCGGGACGCGGGAGGCATAGCGGCCGGATCCCCGAGCAGTGTCGGGTCCGTTCTGCGAGTGCTCGAATCTGTCCGGCTTCTGTCAGGCTTCGAACACGCCCGTAGCACGGTTCTCGCCCATGGCGGCCCACTTCGATGACTCCACGCTTATGGGCGTGCCCCATCTGTCACCCTGTCGGCAACGATCGAGGCGTATTCGTCCGAACTGCTCGGGGAGCTGTAGATGGGGGCCATTCCGGCGCAGCGGGAGACCGTTTCCCTTGCCTCTGATGTGCCTGCGCACGCCTTTGACCCGTCGGTGTACGAGGGTGGGCCGCAGGACGCCGCACGGATGCGCGCCACCCTGCACGGCGGCCCGCTCGCGCCGGGCGCCGCGCGCGGTCTGCTGCGGGTGGTGTTCCAGCAGTGGGCGGGCCTCGGCCTGCCCGGCGCGGACCGGCTGACCGACCGGCTGGCCCATGACGCCATGGTCGTCGTCAGCGAGCTCGTCACCAACGCCGTCGTGCACGCCGGCACCGACGTCGAGCTGGCCTGCTGCCTGCAGCCCGAGTCGGGCGCCGTCGTCGTGGAGGTCTGCGACCACCACCCCTCGCGTGCGCCGCGCGACGGAGAGAGCGAAGCGGCGTACGAGGCGGCGGAGTACGGCCGTGGGCTGCGCCTCGTCTCCGCGCTGTCCGAGGCCTGGGGCGTCACCTATCGCCGGGGTGCCAAGACGGTGTGGGCGCGCGTGCCGGCCGAGGGGAGCGCGGACGCCGAGGCGTACGCCGCCGAGCGCGCCGGCTTCCTGGGCGCCGAGCTCCTCGCGCCCGAGCCCCATCGGTCCGAGCGGGACCGGGACTGGCTGGGCCGGGGCGCGCTGTCCTTCCTCGCCGAGGCCTCCGACCTGCTCGCCGGACAGCTCGACGAGGACCTCGTCGCCGCGCTCACCGGCCAGCTGATCGTGCCGCGGCTGGCCGACTGGTGCGCGGTGTGGCTGGAGGACGAGGCGCTGGGCGGCCGGGGTGGCTGGGGCGACGGCACCGGGGCGCCCGGGCCGCGGCTGGCCCGGGTCTGGCACAGCAGCGAGGAACGCATCGAGGAACTCCGCCGGTGCCTGGAGCAGGAACCGCCGCTTCCGTCGGACGGGTTATCGGCGGGGCCGGTGGCTTATCCGTGGCCTGGAGAGGGGTTCGGGGTCCGCGGGGCGGATGGTGCTGGTGAGGCGCCCGACATGGAGGGCGTGCGCGGGGCGCAGGCCGACAGCCGTGCGCCCGGCGGGCGGGACGTCGTATCCGGTGACGCGGCGGCGTCCGGCGCGGGAGGTGCGCAGGCCGGCGAGGAAGGCCGCGGAGCCGAGGGGGCCGCCCTGGCGTATCGGCTGGTCGCCGGTGGGCGGCCGCTCGGCACGCTCGTCATCGGGCGGGTCGGCGTCGCGCGGTTCCCGGACGAGATCACCGGCCTCGTCGAGGACCTCAGCCGCCGCGTGGCGCTCGCCATCGGCGCGGCCCGGCAGTACGCCCGGCAGGCCACCATCAGTGCCGTGCTCCAGCGCGGACTGCTGCCCGGCGCCGTCGCCGAGATCCCCAGCGTGCGCAGTGCCCTCGTCTACGAGCCCTGCGACAAGGGCGGA